>JBFIGS010000016.1:0-21484 GCA_041602195.1 Sediminicola sp.
AGTTCTTCTTGAAAAGTTCCAAACATCCGATCCCATATACACAAAATCTGTCCAAGATTCTTGTCGATATACTCCGGGTTAATGGCATGGTGAACTCTGTGCTGGGAAGGCGTCACCAAGACTTTCTCTACCCAACCCATTTTACCAATATGCTGTGTATGATACCAGAATTGGGCAAATAAATGTACTGGAGCCAAAATGGCAATCACCTCATAAGGAACACCCAATAAAGCCGCAGGTAACAATAAAATTGAAAAATATCCAATTAAATTTGAAATAGGCTGGCGGAGGGCACAGGCGAGGTTAAATTCTTCACTACTGTGATGTATCACATGCTGATTCCAAAATATATTGATCTTATGGCTTAATCTGTGATTCCAATAGCCTGCAAAATCCATTACCACAAAAGCCACTAACCACACCAACCATGTAGCTTTAATCTCTGTTACAGCCAATTGTTCCACTAAATAGGGATAACTGATCACAATAAAGGCGAGGCCAAGGGAATCTTTAATAACATTGGTCAATCCAGAACTTATACTGGAAACAGTATCAAGCACCTTATGCATTTGATTTTTTATGAAATAACCGTAGCCAATTTCAATGACCAGTAGAAGAATAAAAAAGGGAATTGCATATAATAATGCATTGGCATAGGTTTCCATGACAGGATATTAATTCATACCCTCTAAATATACTAAAAACCTCTTTTACTACTGAAAAAATATTTTTTTGGTTCCCAAATCTCAGGGAGTATTTACTTTAAGGATAAAACCTTGGCCATGTACATTATCAATTTTAATACTTGGATCTTTACTGAGGTACCCCCTCAAATGGGAAACAAATACATTTAAACTCTTCCTGTTGAAGTAATCGTTCCTACCCCACAAATGAATAAGGATGTCCTTATGGGAGCAGAGCTGGTTGGTATTATTGACCAGATAAACCAATAGCTCGTTTTCCCTACTGGTCAAAGAAATCACCTCATTTTCAAAACTCAATTCTTGATTGACACTGTTCAATTGATATTTACCAATGGTATAATTTTTATTCTCATGGGCAACAACAGTTTTTTTGCCCAATCTGGACAAAAGGTTTTCAATACGCACCACCAATTCCTCTTCATCAATTGGTTTTTTTAGATAGTCAACTGCCCCAAGGGCAAATCCTTTTAATACATCAATTTTCAATGATCTCGCCGTTAAAAACAAAAACGGCAACTCAGGAGCCACATTCTGAATCTTACCTGCAAGGGTGAACCCGTCCATTTCAGGCATCATTACATCCAAAATGGCCAAATCATAGTACTTGCTTTCAATGTACTTTAATCCCTCCATACCAGATTTTGCCCAGGTAAGTTGAAATCCCTTCATCTTTAAATACTCCGTGAGCAAATACCCCAATGATGGGTCGTCCTCAACTAATAATATGCTATACTCTTTTTCCATTTTTCTTCAATGGGATTTCTATTCTAATTGTGGTGCCTTTGCCGAGTTCACTTTCCACTTTTATGCGGCCCTTATGACTATCTACAACATGCTTCACATAATGTAAGCCAAGTCCATATCCTTTCACCGTATGCAGGTTACCTTGGGTTACCCTAAAATATTTATCAAAAATACGTTCCTGATCTTTTTTATCCACCCCTATTCCATTATCCCTGACACTTACCACTAGAAACTTTTTATCCATATAGGCTTCTAAATGTATTTTAGGATCTTCTGAATACTTTTTGGCATTCTCCAATAAATTGATAATCGCATTTTCTAAATGGGAAACCGCTGCACTCAAGTGGTATTCCCCATCCTGCAATTCATATGAAAATTGCAGGTTCTCCAGTGCTCCCAAAGTCTGAAACTCCTCACAGAGCTTTTTCAATACAGGCCTAAAATCAACATTATTAAAAATCAAGACTTTTCTATTGTTTTCCATACTTCCCAGTTCCAAAACCTTATCTATATGGACTTTCAACCTTTCCATCTGCTGCCTGATAATGGCAACTATTGGCTCGTGTTTTTCATCTAAGTCCTTTTCCAGAATTTTGGTGGCCAACCCTATGGAGAATACGGGAGTTTTTAATTCATGGGTTAGATTATTAATGAATTCGTTGGTAGTGGTTATTAGTTTCCCTTGCCAATAAAAAGACCTCAGCACCCAGATGACCACCATAATAATAGCTAACATAAAAATGAGACTAGGAATGGTGAGCCCGTTCAACTGAAACAAAAAGTAGGTATTGATATCTTTGAATTGAAGCTCTAGCACCAAACTTTTTCCCACTAAGGCAGGCAGGTACCCTTCCAATGCTATTGGGTAGGCATTTAACTTATCACCTTCCCTAAAAACGATGGGTGATGTTAGGTAATCTGTAGAATCCCTAGAGAATAATTGATATGAAAAATCGGTCGCAATACCATTGATAGCCAACCTATCTTTTAAAAAGTCATTGAAAAAATGTCCCGTGGCACTCTGAACACTGTCCAAACTAAGTTTAAAATAGGAATCATCCTTGGTGATCGACTTACCTATTAAAAATGTAAGCTCATTTTCTTCGAACAAGTCCTTCTTTATAGCCTGACTGGCATTTCCCATATTTTTACTGAACTGCACCCTGGCCAGATTAAGTCCAATCCGTAAATACTGGTACTGCACTATGAACAAGCCGAGCACCGCTACTATAAATATAATGATATGTAATTTCCGTCTTTTCAAACCAAGCCCAAAATAATACAAAAATGGGCTATTTTACCTTTCTCAATAATTTATTATGCCTATTAACTTTTCATTAATCTTCTTTACCTATCATTAACCTCAACCAATGGCAAAACTGCTTAATTTAGTCCATAGTTAATTCCAATTTAATTTCATTGCAAGTACATTCATAAATAATTAGTCACTCAAAGCTAACCAATGACAGGTTAGCTTTTTGCTTTAGACCTTGCAAACCGTGGATACCCTCTAGTATTTAGATTAATGCAGCTAAAAAATGAAAGAAATCTACCTACATATTACCACAAGAATTTCCAAAGATCAGATTCTTTCCATATGTATCGGACTGGTTTATGTTTGGTTCGGATCATTAAAATTCTTTTCAGCGATGAGCCCGGCCGAAGATTTGGCAATCCACACAATTTCTAAACTAACTCATGGCCTTATCCCGTCTTCCATTGCTATTTTTATCTTGGCCTTTTGGGAAACACTAGTGGGAGTACTACTCATTGCCCAAATATACCGGAAAACTATAATTATTATGGCACTGGTCCATATGGGCATGACCTTTACCCCCTTTATTTTTTTTCCAGAACTTACCTTTAACGCAACTATATTTGTTCCCACATTACTAGGACAATATATTGCAAAAAATATTGTGATTATCGGTGCACTTCTAAGTCTGCTCCCGGAGAGATCCATGGAGTAGAGCTGCTTTCAAATCCTACACTTTAAAAGTGTTAGACTTTAACCTGCCATCTTTAATACTACCAATCTATAGGCTGGTAATCCTTCAAGAATTTTCCGGTCCAATGCTTTCCTGTATTTATACCATCTATAAGGGGATCCAAAACCCTTGCAGCCCCATCAACAATATCTAAAGGTGGTTGAAAATCATGAACCTCAACCTTTCTTTTGGAAAGTTCCACTGGATCCTCATCGGTCACCCAACCCGTATCTACGGCATTCATGTATACCCCATCCTTTGCAAAGTCGAGGGCAGAGGTATGTGTCATCATATTCAAGGCCGCTTTGGCCATATTGGTATGGGGATGCCTGTCTTCCTTGTAAAAACGATGAAACTTGCCTTCCATGGCAGAAACATTGATAATATGCTTTTTACCCGTGTTTTCCTGCCTCATCAATCTAGAGAGGCGGTTGCACAGCACAAATGGCGCTATTGCATTCACCAATTGTACCTCTATCATTTCTGGGGTCTCTATCTCCCCCAATTTTAAGCGCCAGCTATTGGTTTTCCGTAAATCGACCTGTTGTAGGTCTGCATCAAATTCCCCCTCTGGAAAAACTTCCTTGGTAGAAAGTGAATTATCAAAACTATAGGGAATCTGTGATAGTTTGGCGGAGGCCCTGATCCCGATACCGGGCTCTGGAGCGTGCCAATTTACCGGCAGAGCGTTGTTTTGTTCCGTAGAAGTTCCTTTACCCAAAGATTTTAGTTCCTGTAAACAGTAATTGTGATCGGAAAGAACTTCCCGTGCAAACTGTGGCAATTGCTCTATGGGCAACTCCTCATTTTTTATAAGGTGTTGGTAAAAGCCCGCTGGTCTTCGCACTGTTTGTGCTGCATTGTTTATCAAAATATCCAATCTGTCATACTGCTGTTCTATAAAATTGCAGAATATTTCCACACTGGGAATATGGCGCAGATCCAGCCCATGGATCTTTAATCGATGTCCCCATTGCATAAAATCTTCTTCCTTGGAAAAACGCAAGGCAGCATCCACGGGAAAACGGGTCGTTGCTACTACCGTAGCACCCGAACGCAATAAAATTAAGGCGATATGGTATCCTATTTTCAATCTGGAACCTGTGACCACCGCTACTTGGCCCGAAAGATCTGCTGTTTGAAACCTTTTGGCGTAATTGAAGTCGCCACAATCCTGGCACATGGTATCATAAAAATGATGCAATTTGGTATAGACCGTTTTACAGACGTAGCAATTTCGCGGTGATTCCAATTCCCTTTCTTCCAGCTGCTCCTTGGATGGCATGGGCAACAATTTAGGTGCCACAAAAATAGCCGCCTCTCTAGCACTTCGAATCCCGGTTTCCTTACGAGCATGCTTATCGCGTTCTATCATTTTTCGCTTTGCAGCTTTGGCAGAATCTTTTTTGCGTTGTTTAAATTCGTGGCGATCCGGTCTGGAAAGAATTCCTGCCGCTTTTAACAAGGCCACCCTTTTTTCTTCTGGCAATTCCAAAATCTGATGCGCATTGTCCACCAACTTATCCAAAATGGAAATACACTGCTCTATCTCCTCAAGACTCACCCCAGACAATGTCAGTTCGTTTGGCTCATTCGGCTTAATACTCATACAATCAGGATTATTGCTCTTTTTTAAAACGGAGCAAATGTACAGTATAATTCATCTGAAAAAGCAATAAAAAGTCATCAAATGATCAATGGATTATTGTGAAATCTTATGAATTCCGGTTTTAAACCAGAGTATCTTGATATCTACACAAACAATTGACAGTATCGCTAATCTCTAAAAAGGCCCTATCATGATGTGCGCCCTGTACGTCCCAGGATCCATCAGCCAGGGCATTCCTGGAGCATGTGGCTTATCTGGAAGTCCCGTAGATTCAATGGTTGCAAAGGGAATATAGACAACATATCTAAACTTGCCATCGGACAAGGTTCCTGAAGCTTTATCATACGCCTCATCACTTCCATAATAGATGTACAACATGCTGGGATCTTTAGGCATCATTAATTTCCCCGCAGCAACTTCCGCCCCCCTAATATCAAATTTTTCCTTGGCGTCCATGCCCTCGGCTCCCAATTCCCTCCCTCGTCTCATAAAAGGCTCCAATTGAACAGAATAACAGGCCACACTGATTCCTTTCTGATTTGGATTATCTGCAATACAGACCAGGTTATTGGATCCTTCCCTCAGTACGGTGAATTTCCCATTGGCATCATATCCATAAACCATGGCCTCACTCTTTTTTTGATCCGGAGCAGGTATCACTGCTGTTTTTATTTGAATATCCATTGGCAATATTTCAGTTTTCACCTCTTGTGCCGATACCAATGATGTCATCATTAGCCCTAACGATAGTATTAAAAGAGTTTTCATAGGTATAGTGTTTCCCTAAAGATACTTATCCTTATGAATTATTCAAAAAAATACATGGCGGAAAAAAAATGCAATAGACTACTAATCAAACACTTCGCGACATTGGAATTTATACCCCAGATTTGATCGGAATTTCCTCCTTTCTAATTTCTTAAAGTGCTACCTTATTGATAGTAAATTCCATTTGGGAGATATCACCTTTCACTTCATTGATCCTAGAATTGGTATAGTAGAGGTAACCTTGATAAATACTGAAGGTATCAGCCCATTTGACCGCATCACCTTCCAATAGGGTTTTAATTTCTCCTGTGGGAGTCAAATAGTTGATTTTGTCATTTTCAAGGTCTGCAAAATACAGGTTGCCCTTATCGTCAAATATCATCCCATCTGGAGCTCCTGTTTTCTTTATGAACTGCACATCGGTATCCTTAGGGTTTTCTTCAGAGGTCAATACCTCAGTGTTAATGGCATATAGGCTATAACCGGTTAAAGCATGATAAAATAATTTATTGTTTTTGATATCCAAGGCTATTCCATCTGAGTGGATGGTATTGTTCCATATGCCATTATCAAAGGTAAGATGATCCATTTCGGCCATAGTTGACGGGTGATTGTCCAGAATTCTCTTACTTTTTCCGGATGCCATGTCCAGTACCAAAAGTCCACCTGCACCAGAATCCGTAAAATAGATCTTACCATTTTCCTTATCCACACGAAGGTCGTTGATATAAGAGTTTGGTTTTGCTACCCCTTTAGGCACCACGTAAGTCCTTTCTAAACTATCGGTGTCTAAATTGATAACAAATATCCTGGGCTCATCTAAAATGGGCTCAAATAGCGCACTCCTGGTATCTAAAACATATAAATGATTTTCAAAGGCGACAACAGATTGAACTCCTACAAAAATATCAGGGGACACTGCCGTTCCAATTTCCCAGGTATTCATTTTCCCATTCGGATAAGGCTCATAGGAGCCATCATTTCCATTGACCTCTACTACGGAAAAAGGGATGCCTTTGCGCCACCTTGGAAAATTGGCAAAAATACGCCCCTTGTCAGTCACGGTTACCCCTGTCACTTGAAGTCCTTTAAAGGTAGCGACATTTTCCACCTTGGGCTGCGCAACGGACGTTGTTGCCGCATCTTCTATAGTTTGTTCTTTTTTTGCTTTCTCTCCGCATGCATTGAGTATTATTGCGGCAAGTAATACGATTATCTTTTTCATGCCTCCAATTTAATAAGAACCGCAAACACAAAATAGCAATGGCACAAAACTTAACTTACTTTTAATACTCCTTATTCTTAGATCTTCCTTTTGCAATAGGACGAAAAATAAAAAAGCGTTTACCTTATCAACTTTGAAAAGGTAAACGCTTCATATTAAATACAGTACCTTTTATTCCAAACTTGCCAGGCTTTTTTCCAAGGTCTCAATCTTGGCAACTGCATCTGCCTCTTTTTGACGTTCCAAAGCAATGACCTGCTCTGGTGCATTGCTGACGAAACGCTCATTGGAGAGCTTCTTTTGTACAGATATCAAAAATCCTTTGGTATACTTCAATTCCTCATGGATCTTCTTTATTTCTGCATCAATGTCAATTGCACCGCTCATCGGAATAAAATATTCATTGGATTTCACCCTAAACGTAAGTGCTCCATCCAGCGGACTTTCCCTATAGGAAATATTGGACACATTGGTAAGCTTGCTAATAATCACATCCCAATCATTTGCTATTTGGCCTTCGTTCAAAACGGACAGCTCCAAAGATTCCTTCATGGGAATGTTCTTTTCCTTTCTTATGGTTCTGACTCCGGCAATAACATCGGCAGCAAAATCGAATCCTTCAATAAGACCCTCATTTACAGTATTTGATTTTGGCCATTGAGCGACTACCAGTGCCTCCTCGGGCGAACGCTCAGCTATGTGCTGCCATATTTCTTCTGTTAGGAATGGCATGAACGGATGCAATAATTTAAGGTTGTTCTCAAATATTTCGATGACCGCATCAAACGTGATCCTATCGATAGGCTTTTGGTAGGCAGGCTTTATAATTTCCAACAACCAAGAACTATAATCGTCCCACACCAATTTATAAATAGCCATCAAGGCATCTGAAATTCTGTATTTGCTAAAATGGTCCTCTATTTCCAACAAGGTCTTGTTGAATTTGGAATGGTACCATTCAATTCCCAATTTTGAAGATTCTGGCTGGGGCAAATCTGCCACTTCCCATCCTTTAACCAACCTAAACCCGTTCCAGATCTTATTGGCAAAATTTTTCCCTTGCTGGCATAATGCCTCATCAAACATTAAATCGTTTCCTGCTGCGGAACTCAATAAAAGTCCAACCCGTACCCCATCGGCACCATAATCCTCAATCAACTGCAGGGCGTCCGGGGAATTCCCCAACGACTTAGACATTTTACGCCTTTGCTTGTCCCTCACCAATCCTGTCAGGTATACATTTTCAAAAGGCTTTTCACCTCTATATTCATATCCAGCAACAATCATTCTGGCCACCCAGAAAAACAAGATGTCCGGACCGGTCACCAAATCATTGGTAGGATAGTAATATTCAATTTCCTTGTTCTCTGGTTCCAAAATTCCGTTAAAAACACTGATGGGCCATAACCAGGACGAGAACCAGGTATCCAAGGCATCCTCATCTTGTCGAAGATCGTTAGTTGTTAAATTAGAATTGCCAGATTTTTTCTGGGCAAGGAGCAATGCCTCCTCCTTGGTCTCAGCGACCACAAAATCGTCCTGTCCATCCCCAAAATAGTAGGCAGGTATTTGTTGTCCCCACCATAACTGCCTGGAGATGTTCCAGTCGCGGATATTTTCCATCCAGTGGCGATATGTATTCTCAAACTTTTTGGGGAACAATTTAATTTCTTCATCTTCCAAAACGGCTTTGATGGCCGGTTTTACCAAATCTTCCATTCTTAGGAACCATTGGTCAGACAAACGTGGCTCTATTACCGCCTTGGTCCTTTCAGAAGTTCCCACCTTATTGAGGTGTTGCTCTGTTTTTATCAAAAACCCCTTCTCTTCCAACTCTTTGGAGATTTCCTTTCTAACTACGAACCTATCTTTGCCTTCGTAGTGAAGTCCATAACTGTTCAGGCTAGCGTCGTCATTGAAGATATCTATGGTCTCCAAATTATGTTTTTCTCCTAAAGCCTTGTCATTGATATCGTGGGCAGGAGTTACTTTTAGGCATCCTGTACCAAATTCCACGTCTACATATTCATCCTCAATAATCGGGATCACCCTATTGCATATGGGCACAATTGCCTTTTTACCTTTTAAGTGACTGTAACGCTCATCATTTGGATTGATACAAATGGCGGTATCCCCTAAAATGGTTTCTGGCCGTGTGGTTGCAATGGTCACGGTTTCATCCGAACCTTCAATCCCATATTCCAAATAGTATAACAGTCCCTGCTTTTCCTCATAGATCACTTCTTCATCAGAAAGTGTGGTTTTGGCTTCCGGATCCCAGTTCACCATGCGGTACCCCCTATAGATCTGACCTTTGTTGAACAAGTCAACAAATACCTTAATTACGGAAGCGGACATAGTGTCATCCATGGTAAACTTGGTCCTCTCCCAGTCACAGGAACATCCCAATTTCTTCAATTGCTCCAAGATTACGCCCCCATACTCATTGGTCCAGTCCCAGGCATGACCTAAAAATTCCTCTCGGGTTATATCGGCCTTATTGATGCCTCTTTCCTTTAATCTAGCAACCACTTTAGCCTCCGTTGCAATGGAAGCATGATCCGTGCCGGGTACCCAGCAGGCATTTTTGCCCATTAGTCTCGCTCTTCGGATCAGAACATCCTGAATGGTGTTGTTCAGCATATGCCCCATATGTAAGACCCCGGTAACATTGGGAGGGGGAATTACAATGGTATAAGGCTCTCTTTCATCTGGCACTGAGTGGAAATATTTATGTTCCATCCAGTAGTCATACCAGCGGTTTTCAGCCTTTTGGGGCTCGTATTTTGATGGGATCTCCATTATTTGGTATAGTTTTTGTCTTACCCTTTACAGGTATTGTTCAATTTTATTTAAATAAGTAATGTTAACCTTAATAAATCCATTACTCATTTGATAAGCTGGAAATACGAAACAAAAATAAGTAACGTTATTACATAACAAAAGAATTTTGGAGGTTGATGTGAAAACATTTACTTTTGATGTTTACCCAAAACTAAAAATGATGAAAAAAATAGTACTATTATTATTTATTGGACTATTAGGAATTAGCCTAAACGCGCAGGATAAAACTGCAAAAATTAAGTTTAATTCAGATACCGTAGATTACGGAGTTGTTGAAAAAGGCAGTGATGGAGTTCGTGCTTTTGAATTTACAAATACTGGAACTGCCCCTCTGATTATCAGCAAGGTTAGCTCTAGTTGTGGTTGTACAATCCCTAAGAAACCGGAAGGTCCAATTATGCCAGGAGAGAAAGGCGAAATCCAAGTTAAATATGATACCAACAGGGTTGGACCCATTAGAAAGGCGATCACTGTCATCTCCAATGCAGATCAGCCGACAATTATTTTAAAGATTAAAGGCGAAGTAAAAGCCTAACCTATAGTCACATTATCAAAAGCCCGCAATAGCGGGCTTTTTTTATTTGAATACTTTTTTTAGAACAAAGGAAAAAAGCAGATCTTGATTATAACGCTCTATCACCAGCTTAACTCTTTTTCCTTCCCGTTCATTGATCATTTGAAGCACTTCTTGAAGTTTGTACTTATGAACACCTTTGCCATTGACCGAAAGTATTAAGTCTCCCTCCTGCAATCCTGCTTCATGAGCCGGACTCCCAGCGCGAATGGAGGAGACAACAATTTCTGGCACCAAACTTAATCTGGTCCTGCCTTCCATCAATAATTGGACATCTCCAAAAGACTTTTCATCATTTTTTACAATACCTCTGGCATCTGTTAGTTTCTCTGCGATATAACGCATTCCTGCATGCATGAGCTCTATTCCACTAAGGTTATAAAGAAATGGTGCCTTAAAATTACCATTCCTTTTTATGAGGATCTCATTTTCCGCATAATTGAAAACAATGTTGAACCTTTTTAATATTTCGCCACCAATACTTCCATTTCGTTCTCCTAGGTTTTTAATCGCATTAAAAGATTCCTTATCGGGAAATGCAGTTTTTGGGCCCTTCAAGCTATTGCTACCCAGCTTAAACCCTTCTACCATAGTCCGCTTCCCAAATATATTCCCACTGAGCCCTTTTCCCAGATAATCCTCATAATGCTTCTCAGGAATATCCAAGCCCTTTTCCTCATCTTCAAAAAGCCAGATGGCGTCCGAACTGCCGGTATCCACCAATAACCTCACCGGTATTTCTGATCCACTGCCCATAAAAACCTTGCCGTCCACGTAGGCCTTCTTATTTTCAATAATTAAGGGAAGTTTTTCTTGATTTTTACCGAGCTTGGGACTGTAGCTTTTCGGGTCGTGGAATTTTATAATCTTGGACCCGTAATTGATTTCCACTACAAAGTCCTTAAAAAGGTCATAGCCAATTATTCCGTGGACGGGAACGCCCAGACTAGGTGAAAAATTTATATCCTTATCGAGTACCACATACAATTTCTGACTTCTATTTGAAATAGAATTTATTTTAAAGACATTACCATCAGAACTAAGCCCTTTCATATGGCTGCCTTCCCCTAGGCCTTTAATGGTTATTTCGGTGACATTTTTGATTTGTACGGAGTCCTGGTCGGAAAGATTGAATAATATAGGAGTGCCCACCCCAGAATCCAGCAGAAAGGACAACTTTGCCCCATTCACCTCCACAGGAATGATCATTAAATTGTTGATGAGCTGGAATTTTACCTTTTGAAATTTCTCGCCCCTCTCCAATTTAAATCCTTGGGCAAAGGAAATTAATGGAAAACAAAAGATAATTATTGCGATATATTTTAACAGGCGAGCCAAATTTCAGTATTTCAATTTCATAAACTTCTTTAAATTAAGGAATTAACAACAATTGTCATAATACATTAACATATAATTGGTGGCATAAAATAAACCCAATCTTATTGCGTGGTATGGATGGATTTCTCATTTTTGTGAAAAATTTATATTCATGCCGACTATTTCACAAAAAGGGCGTTCCATGCCCGAATCCCCTATCAGAAAATTAGTGCCATATGCCGAAGATGCTAAAAAAAGAGGCACTAACGTAATTCACTTGAATATCGGGCAACCGGATATAAAAACTCCTCAAATAGCCTTAGATGCTGTAAAGAACAACACCCTAGAGGTACTGGAATACAGCAGAACAGAAGGCTCTGAAGCCTATCGTGAGAAATTGGCCAACTACTATGCTAAAAACGACATTCATGTTTCGGCAACAGAAATAATCATTACTACGGGCGGATCTGAAGCTTTGGCATTTGTAATGGGCACCATCATGGATACTGATGAAGAAATCATCATTCCTGAGCCTTTCTATGCCAATTATAATGGATTTGCCACTGCGGCAGGGGTAACTGTAGTACCCGTAGTTTCAAAAATCGAAGATAATTTCGCTTTGCCTCCCATAGAGGAATTTGAAAAACTAATTACCCCAAAGACCAAAGCTATTTTAATCTGTAACCCAGGAAATCCTACCGGTTACCTTTACAGTAAGGAAGAGATTGAAAAATTGGCGAAAATTGTCAAAAAACACAATTTGTTTTTGGTGGCCGATGAAGTTTATAGGGAATTTACCTATGAAGGCAAAGAACATTATTCCGTCCTACAAGTAGAAGGTTTGGAGGACAATGCCATAGTGGTAGACTCGGTATCCAAAAGATATAGTATGTGCGGTGCAAGAATTGGATGTTTGGTTTCCAAAAACAAGGAAGTCATCAAAACTGCCCTAAAATTTGCCCAGGCGAGACTATCCCCACCAACCTATGCACAAATAGCCTCCGAAGCAGCATTGGAGACCCCACAGAGCTACTTTGACGATGTCAAGGTTGAGTATGTCGCTAGAAGAAACCTTCTAATTTCCGAGTTAGAAAAAATTAAGGGCATCAAAGTCGCCAAACCTCAAGGGGCTTTTTATTGTATTGCGCAACTCCCTATTGCAGATGCGGACCATTTTGCACAGTGGTTATTGGAATCTTTTGAAGTCAATGGCGAAACAGTAATGGTGGCTCCTGCAGCCGGATTTTATGCGACTGAGGGGTTAGGGAAAAATCAAATAAGAATCGCCTATGTTTTGGACAAGGAAAACATCATCAGGGCCGTTCAAATTTTAAAGGCAGCTTTAGAGGTCTACAAGGGATAATGACAATACAAGAGAACATATCCTTAAAACAATACAACACCTTTGGCATAAATGCCAAAGCAAGGTACTTTTGTGAGATCACTTCCTTGGACGAATTGAGGGAAGCCCTTGAATTGGAAGGCTATCCAGAGAAATTTATCCTAAGCGGCGGCAGCAATATGCTGATTACCAAAGATATTAGTGCTCTGGTGCTATACATCCACATAAAAGGAATTTTTGTGGAACAGGAAGATGAAAACCATGTTGTTTTAAAGGTGATGGCCGGAGAGAACTGGCATGAAATGGTTCTTTGGACCTTGGACCATAATTATGGTGGCCTTGAAAACTTATCGCTGATTCCAGGATTTACAGGTACGGCCCCTATTCAGAATATCGGCGCCTACGGTGTGGAACTTAAAGATTGTTTTGTAAGCTGCCAAGCTATTGATGTGGCAACTTTGGAACTCAAAACGTTTACGAAAGAGGAATGTCAGTTCGGGTATAGGGATTCCTTTTTTAAAAATGAGGGCAAAGACAAATATATCATCACCTCCGTTAATTTTAGGTTGACAAAAAAAGACCACCAGCTGAATACCTCCTACGGGGCCATTGAAACTGAAATGGAACAGCAGCAGGTTTTAAACCCTACGATAAAAGACGTTTCCAATGCCGTGGTGGCAATTAGAAAAAGTAAGTTGCCTGATCCTAAGGAATTGGGAAATAGCGGTAGCTTTTTCAAAAATCCGGTGCTGACCAAAAATGAATTTGAACTCTTTATTAAACACAATCCAGAAGCCCATTACTATAAGGTTTCAGACCAAGAATATAAGGTTCCCGCAGGATGGCTTATAGAACAAAGTGGTTTCAAGGGAAAAAGATATGGTGATGCCGGGGTACACAAAAACCAAGCCTTGGTCCTGGTCAATTACGGCAATGCCAGCGGAAAGGAAATTATAGAATTGGCACAGACGATCCAAAAGAAGGTATGGGACAAATTTCAAATCGAAATTATACCTGAAGTGAATATTATAAAATAACCCCCGACGAATAAAATCCCCGGGGGTCAAACCAAACCAAACTAACCAAACTTAAATGTACAATTACCAGTTGTACACTTATCTTATTAAAAACAGGTTATAAAATCGTGTTAACCATCAATTTTATACCTTAGCGTTCAAATGTATGTACGGTACTTATGTACCCTTGGATTTTTCAATAGCGTTAAAATTCTCTAAACGCAATTTATTTTATGAGCGTACTTCTAGAAAAGCATATTGTTGAATTGTTACAGGAGCGAAATGAAAAAGCCATTTCCCTTCTGTATGAGCATTATGGCGACACCTTATTCGGTGTTGCTTATAAAGTGGTCAAAGATCACGACCTGGCCCAAGATATCGTTCAAGAAAGTTTTGTGAAGATTTGGAAAAAGTCGGACTCCTATGATTCTTCCAAAGCCAAGCTTTTCACATGGCTATTTCGTATTACAAGGAATACGGCCATAGACAAATTGAGAAGCGTAAACACAAAAACCGACAAGGAAATCCAAATGGATGTTTCCGACGTATATAGAATAGGCGTAGAAAGCACTAGGCCAGAGTTAATGGATGTTCGAGAACATTTGGACAAGTTGGAATCCAAGTATCAGATTGTGTTGGATGCCCTATTTTTTCAGGGGATGACACAACAAGAGGCCAGTGATGAACTGGACATACCCTTGGGGACCATAAAATCTAGATTAAAAATCGGGCTTCGGGAATTAAAGAAAATTTACGGCTCTACTATGGTGCTATTGTCCATCTTAAGTTTATTGTCATGAAAGATAAAATAAAAATATTCCTAGATTCCGATCTGTTGGAAAAATACCTAATCGGTTCCACTACCAAGGAAGAGACCTTACAGGTAGAAAGATACATAGCCATGCATCCAGAAGTTAGGGAAATGTACCTTGAGCTTCAGGACAACTTAGAGGCCTATGCAAAATTGCACGCTATTAAAACGCCGGATGGTCTTAAGGAAAAAATCTTGAGCACCATAAAGGCCCAAAATTCTTTGCGTAAAAGATTCACAAGATATGCGGTGGCCGCCAGTGTGGCCGTATTTATATTTGCTGGCTCCTCTTACTTCTTTTGGGACCAGAACCAAAATCTTATGCAAGAAAATACCATTGTCTCCAATAAAATAAAGACTTTAGAAGAAGATATGAGGGAGCAATTGGAAGATGTTAGGAACCAATTCATTGTTCTGAACAATCCTTTGACCAAAAAATATAACGTAAAAGGGAATAAAAATGCTAGGGACCTTAAGGCCATAGCCTATATCAACCCCGTTAAAAAACTATCCTATCTCAACGTAAGGAATCTACCCGAGTTACCAGAGGATAAATGTTTCCAAATGTGGGCGGAGGTCAATGGCGAAATGGTAAACCTTGGCGTCATTAAGGAAATAACGGACAAAGAAAAATTGCTGGCCCTTCCTTATGCTGATAATGCAATTGGATATATTACCATCGAACAAAAAGGCGGCAATATGGCCCCTACTGTGGAAAATATAGTGGCCAATATCAATTATTAAAAAGTCCAAATCTTAAAGTAGTTCTAAATACCCTTTTAAAGGCCATTAATTTTATATCTTTGACCAAAATTTAGATATGAAACTATTACTATTGACTATAGGTCTATTAGCTATAGGATTTGCTGGAATAGCGATAAAAATCTGGTCTAAGAAAGACGGGGAATTTGCCGGTACCTGTGCCAGCCAGAGTCCCTTTTTAAACCAAGATGGAGAAGCTTGTGGCTTCTGCGGAAAACTTCCCAGCGAGCAAGATTGCAAAAAAGATACAGTAACGGAACTTCCTTAAAGTACCTTCTGCCGCTTATTAAGAACTCTGTTTGGACAAAACTAAAGACACACTTAAGGTTACCATAGAAAAGGCTAAACTGGGAAATCAGATAGCCTTTAGCACGTTATTGGACACCTATTGGAACAATGTATATGGGTTTCAGCTCATAAGGACCAGAAATGAAAATGACGCTGAAGATATTACCATCCAAACATTTTCAAAAGCTTTTGACAAAATTGACACCTACGATGATGCCTACGACTTCAATACGTGGTTGATCGCCATTTCCAAAAATTTACATGTAGACCTCATTCGAAAGCGCAAACGAAATATTTTTGAAAATACCGGTGACGGCAGCAATGAGGCCATCAAAAGAGTTTTGGACGATGCCCCGTCTGCAGAAGACCAGCTGATAAGAGAGCAAGACCTGGCTACCCTATTATACTACATAAAGCAGTTAAAGCCCCATTACCAACAAGTCATTAACCTTAGGTATTTCAATGAGTTGAGTTACGCCGACATAGCAGTGGAACTTAAGGAACCCCTCAATAACGTTAAGGTGAAATTACTCCGTGCCAAAAAGCTTCTGGCAGAAGTGATCAAGAACAAAAAATAAGCCCTTATCCCCTATTATAAATAGGATTCGTATTCATATGTACCAATATCCCTGAAATAACAACGTATTATCATTTTGGTTCATCACCCAATATGGAATAATACAAATCCCATTTTGTATCTTTGTAAAAAATTAGAGCATGAGCATTGAAACCGTAGAAAGTGTAAGCCCACCTAAAGGAAAACCAAAATGGCTACGTGTAAAACTTCCTACCGGAAAAAAATATACCCAACTAAGGGGTCTGGTAGATAAATATAATCTCCATACCATTTGTACTTCGGGAAGCTGTCCCAATATGGGCGAATGCTGGGGCGAAGGAACAGCAACCTTTATGATCCTAGGAAACGTCTGTACCCGTTCTTGCGGGTTCTGCGGCGTAAAGACTGGGAGACCTGAGGATGTAGATTGGGAAGAACCAGAAAAAGTTGCCCGTTCCATCAAAATCATGGGCATTAAACATGCCGTAATAACTTCCGTGGATAGGGACGATATCAAAGATATGGGTTCCATTATCTGGGCCGAAACGGTCAAGGCTATCCGAAGAATGAATCCAAACACCACTTTGGAAACCCTAATCCCTGATTTTCAAGGAATAGAAACCCATTTGGACCGTATCATAGCTGTCTCGCCAGAGGTTGTTTCCCACAACATGGAAACGGTCAAAAGACTTACGAGAGAAGTACGAATCCAGGCCAAATACGAAAGAAGTCTGGAAGTTTTGAGGTATTTAAAGGACAATGGTGCCAAAAGGACCAAATCCGGAATAATGCTCGGGCTCGGAGAATTAGAAGAAGAGGTAATTGAGACCATGGAAGACCTGAGAAAGGCAAACGTAGATGTGATAACCATTGGGCAATACCTACAACCTTCAAAAAAACACTTGCCCGTAAAAGAATTTATTCTTCCGGAGCAATTTAAGAAATACGAGGAATTGGGTCTAAAAATGGGCTTTAGACATGTAGAAAGTGGAGCCTTGGTCAGATCTTCCTACAAGGCCCATAAGCATATCGATTAATAAAAACCTACATATATTAAATCCATCCCGCTAATGCGGGATTTTTTTCAAATGAATAAAGTAAATATTGGTATCAATGGTTTTGGTAGAATAGGAAGAACCGTCTGTAGATTAATGCTAGACAATCCCCACCTAAATGTGGTTGCAATTAATGATCTGGCCGATGCCCGAACCCTGGCCCATTTATTAAAATACGACAGTATCCATGGGGTATCCCAAAAACAAATAGGACACGAAGGGAACCATATTCTAGTAAACGATAAAAAAATTGCCTTACTAAATTATGAGCATCCCCAACAAATTAATTGGGCATCCCATGAAGTTGATATTGTCATTGAGGCCACTGGGAAATTTAAAACCCAAGCGGACCTTCAATTTCATTTGGATAACGGAGCGAAGAAGGTGATCTTATCTGCCCCTCCTGTGGACGAGAATATAAAAATGGTTGTCTATGGTGTAAACGAGGGAATTATTACAGAGGATGACCATATCATCTCCAATGCCTCATGCACCACCAACAACGCAGCTCCCATGATCAAGGTTATAGACGACCTTTGTGGGGTAGAACAGGCCTACATCACCACAGTACATTCCTATACTTCGGATCAAAGTCTACATGACCAACCTCATAGGGATCTAAGAAGATCTAGGGCCGCCTCCCAATCGATAATACCAACTACAACTGGAGCAGCAAAGGCCTTGACTACCATTTTCCCGAGTTTAGCCAACGTTATCGGGGGCTGTGGCATACGTGTTCCCGTGCCAAATGGCTCCTTGACAGACATTACTTTGAATGTAAAAAAAGAGACCTCCATTCAGGAAATCAATGCCGCATTTGAGAAAATATCCAATGAGGAATTAAAAAATATTATTTTTTACACAGAAGACCCTATAGTTTCTATTGATATAAACAATAGTTCTTATTCTTGTACGTTTGACTCTCAGATGACTTCCGTAATTGGAAAAATGGTTAAAATCATCGGTTGGTATGACAATGAAACAGGATACAGTTGCAGAATTATTGACCTAATTAATTTATTGATCAAGAAAAAGTACGTTTGAGAATTAAATTTAGATATACAAGGAATGTAAAATTCCTATTGATAGTGGTGATCATGTCCACTTTTCATTTCGTTTCCGCTCAGGACAATAAGCCTCCTGTGAAGGACATAGATACATATTTCTCAGAAGCAAAAAAATTTAAGAACCAAAACAAGATAGATCTTGCCATTAAGGCCATGGCCAAAGCCGCGAATCTGGCTGAGGAAAATGAGGATATCAAGACGATTATCGATAGCTATCACGAAATCTCTTTATTAAATCTCAAGCTGGAACGGGAGGACAACGCGCTTTTCTATTATGAACGTGCAGAAATATTTCTTAAGGATATAACCTACCCACACGGTAATGCCACCCATCAGTATATTGAGGCCCTTAATTATTTTAGAAACGAAAAGCCGTACCAAGCCCTGGACTTACTTGAAGAGGCCAAAAGTTTAAGCAATGATAGACATCTTTTAAACCTAATCTCTTTGTTGGAGGCAAACATCTCCCTAAAAATTGAAAAATATAGGGTTGCTTCCAAGAATTTTAATTCCTTGGTTGTCAATAGCGATATCCATGAGAAGGCTTATTTGACCACAAAGGCTTATTTGGGACTAACACAATTGAATATAGCCTTAGACAGTTTGGATTCGGCCGCAAAAAACGGAACAAATGCACTGAACCTTGCTAGAGAAAATGATTTCCATCAAGAAATATTGGAAGCCAATGAATTGTTGGGAAAAGCCTTCGAAAAATTAGGGCAATTCGATTCTGCACTGGTTTACAACAGAAATCTTCTCCAGATCAAAGATTCCTTGATTGCCATTGAAAAAATTAACGCCCAAGTCAAAACTGCAGATCAGTTGCGAGGAGAATTGATGGAGAGCACCATTAAAAAACAGGATGTTGAAATAAAAGAATTGAATGAATCTTCTAGCCGTTCCGAGATTACGGCCATTTTGACTTCCGCCTTTTTGACCATTATATCTCTTTTGGCCGTTTCATTATACAGGAACAATCAGATTAAACTAAAAACAAACGACTTACTACATACTAAAAATAGGGAACTACAAACCGCTAGGGATGCCGCAGTGCAGTCCATGGAGGCCAAGACCAATTTCCTATCAACGGTAAGCCACGAATTGAGGACCCCCTTGTATGCGGTTACTGGACTTACGCATTTGCTATTAGAGGAAAATCCAAGCAAAAAACAAGAAGAACATTTAAAAGCACTGAAATTTTCTGGGGATTACTTATTGAATTTCATCAATGACATCCTACAGATCAATAAAATTGATGCCGATAAGCTGGAACCTTTAAATGTAAAATTCAGCCTTAAAAAGGTCCTTACAGAAGTCATCAACTCCTTACAACAAAGTGCCAAAGCCAACAAGACGGTAATTAATTTGGATTACGATCCAAACATTCCTAGCCATTTACT
Organism: Sediminicola sp.; assembly: GCA_041602195.1. Taxonomy (GTDB): domain Bacteria; phylum Bacteroidota; class Bacteroidia; order Flavobacteriales; family Flavobacteriaceae; genus Sediminicola. Next base: position 20,071 of record JBFIGS010000016.1, read on the forward strand.
GAGTGATCCATTAAAATTATCCCAGATATTCATCAACCTAGTTGGTAACGCCCTTAAATTCACCAAAAAAGGAGAGGTAACGGTTATAACCAAACTCCAGGAACAACATGAGGATGAGGTCACTATTTATTTTGAGGTAAAAGATACCGGAATTGGAATTGCCCCTGAAAAACAAGAAAACATCTTTGATAGTTTTGAACAAGGATCCATTCAAATCAATAGGGAATATGGAGGCACAGGACTTGGCCTTACTATTGTTAAGAGCTTACTAGGTCTTTTTGATAGTAAGATCAGACTAAAAAGTGAACTTGGAAAAGGTAGCTCCTTCTTTTTTGAGCTTACTCTTAAAACCACTGAGGGCAGTGAAATTGACGACATGAATTTCCAAGTGCAAGAAAGGGATTATGACCTGACGGGACTGCATATTTTGATTGTGGAGGACAACAAGATCAACCAAGTCATCACCAAAAAGATGCTTCTTAAAAAAGAAATGACCTGTGATATTGCCAGCAATGGTACAGATGCCATAGAAATGGTAAGAAATAACACTTACGATGCTGTACTGATGGATATTCATATGCCTGGTATTAGTGGAGAGGAGGCCACCATAGAAATTAGGAAATTCAACACCACATTACCCATCATAGCTTTGACAGCTATTTCATTGGATGACAGCTTGGAAAGTTTCTATGCGGCAGGGGTTAATGATGTGGTGACAAAACCATTTAAGCCAGAAGTCTTTTATCAAAAAATCGGCCAGAATGTCTTTTCTCCAAAAATCAACAATCCAGCTTCATAAAGAAGTCAAGGCTTCCTGTAATTGCTTTCGGCCTTCGCCAAGCAACTTGTGTTCTATTCTGATATAATAAAGATTGTCAACCTTACCCTTTAGCCTTACAAAATCTTTTTCTGTGGTCAAGATGAACTCTTTGGAATTAAAAACGGTGATTTCTTTTTCCGTAAAAAAATGATGGTCCCCAAACTCCAGATGCTCAAAGGCTATTGAGGCTTCTTTCAAATAAGTGACCAATGGAATTGGATTGGCAATGCCCGTAACCAACAAAACCTTTTTAGTGCGAAGTTCTTGCAGCTCCAGGGTGCCACCTTCACCTTGTAAGACCGTATCATATACCAAACTGCTGAACAATACCTTTTGATGTTTTAAGGGTTGTAACTTTTTAATGATTTTTTCTTGCTCCTCCATCCTTAAATTGGAAGGGCATTTAGTTACCATAATAATATCCGCCCTTTGGGCCTCCTTTTTGCTATCCCTTAAATTCCCGGTAGGCAAAAACCAATCATCAACATATAACTGGCCGTGGGCAGTTAAAAGAATGGCAAATGAAGGCTTCACCTTACGATGTTGAAAAGCGTCATCCAATAAGATGAGATCGGGCTTCTCTTGGGCTTCCAA
>JBFIGS010000017.1:0-19127 GCA_041602195.1 Sediminicola sp.
AAATTATGGGTCTTTACGGATTTTACCTGGGACAATTTTACCAAGGGGAGGATGGAGACCATAGATTTGGGGGCCACCACACAACTGGAAGCTGTTGCCTTTAAGGTCAATTCCAACACCTCTTTGATCCTAACGGATGAGGAAAGGGGCGATACCGGACAAAATTTGTATTCCTACGAATTGAAGCACTAATCTGTGCCGCAATTAAAACTTTCAAGCCATATCCAACTCCTTAGAATCCAAATCCGAGTCCGAAGGAAAAGCGAGGTCCTTCATCGCCTTGAAAAAGAGCCAATTTAATGGACATCAGGTCTGCACCATTAAAGAAAAAGCCTCCTCCGTACGAGGTATGCCAGGTATTGGAAACATCTCCCGGAACCCAGACCCTACCATAATCAAATCCGCCATAAATACCCATGGCAAGGGGCAATAAGCCAGTCTTCATTTTTCTAAGACTAAAACGGATATCCGTATTCTGATAGTAGGATGTTTTACCTGCAAAACGCTGATTTCTATAGCCCCGTGGTCCATCACTGGCGCCTATGGTAGCCGCTTGATAAAACTCATAATCGTCCCCAATATTAAAATGGGCCTTCCATTTGGTAGCCAAAACCATGCGACCACTTGGAATCAGTTTATAGTCGAAGGAAAGGCTTGGTATAATATAACCAAATCCTTCTTCTCCCCCATCAACACTGGTCTTGTATCCCACTTCAAATGAAGTGGCCATACCCAGGGTAGGAAAGGCCTTATTATCGGTATTGGCATAACTATAGCCTGCTTGAACCCCTAAAAATTGTTTGACATTTTCCTCTCCGCTCGCTTGGTAAAACGTATTGATAAAACGATCTGCTGTCTCCTCTACCGTTATACGCTCAAATCCTACCTGGGTTTCAACTTTGGCCCCCAATGCTCCGCGCCAGATCAAAGAAGGTGCAAAACTTAAATTCTTTAACCTCACCCTATTATAGTCGAGCTCCAATTCATCATCCAAATTCTCGGTGTCATTACCAAAACCAAAGAAATTGACACTAAAATTGGGACTGGTGAACCTGGCGTTAAGACCTAGGTTCCAACTTTCAAAAATATGTGCAAATTCTCCTCTATAACCAAGCTCGAAACCACTGGTAGCAAAATAAAATGAGGCATTGACCGTATGCTGACTGGTAAATGGGTTTTGAAGAAATCCGTTGTACGTGTACGTATCACTCAGTCCAATTTTGGCACCGTCATCTGGGTTATAACCAACTGTTGGAATGATCTGATTGGTACTTTTCTTAAACCTTAAAGGCTGGTACGTATTGATCTCATAATCATTGGTCAGCCTTACCTTGGCCTTTCCCTTGTTTATTATCGTATCACCCCTATCCTTGTAATCATAAATTTTGACCCTTCTATTGTCTTGAATATCATAAATATCGTTGTCGCGACCGCCGATCAACCGAACCTTAATACCAATTGGACGCTCTCCCTTAACCTCAAAGCGGTCATCATCATCCAATCCATATACCCATATTTCTTCCGTAATTTCTGAGTCAAACTTCTTATGAAAGAACTGTTTCTCCTTTTTTCCTCCTATGATGCGATAGGCATTAACCTCAACTTCCCCGTTTTCCAACGTATTTATTTGGAACCAATCATCCTTATCCGTACCTGTTACAATGGCAAAGGAATTCAAGGCCTTGTAATAATCATTGGCGATCTGGGGCAGGTTTTGCAGTCTGGCCAATAAAATTCGTTTTATTTCGGTAACGGTATTGTCCCTGACTTCCTTAGGGAACATCTCAAAAGCGGCATCAATCACCTCTGGCGTAAGGTTTTCTTGTATATGGGATACCTCCTTTTCCCATTGGGACATAGTGGTCTCTTTTAACAAGGCCATATCCAACGGATAAGGATTGGTATTGAATCCCCGGACATTCCTTACATTTTCATGGAAGCCTTCCATTAATTTAAGAGGGGGAATCGCCTTGGTGGCCACTGACATCAAAGCCCCGTCTCCCATAATGGAGAAAACCTGGTCCCTATCCCTAGGAATGGGTTTAAAAATGGTCTTCCCTGTTTCTTTGTCCTTTATTTCTGCCCAGCGCCATTGATCGCTGTGCCTATCCCAATCTCCAATGACCATATCAAACAATCTGGCCCTTAGATAGCTTTCTTCGTCCAACGTATATTCTTCATCCCTCCGTAGCTTCTCAAAAAGGTCGTCCGTGCTTTCCACTTTATTGGCATGGCCAAAACTCTTGAGATCTCCATGGCCATCTCCCACATGTTCCTCTATCATGTAGAGCTCATCCCCAAATCCTTCATTAAAATCTTCCAAAGCTTTTTGTTTTGGTACGTAATAAAGTACGGGATTTGTATGCAAGACCCCAATGGCATCGGATAGTTTGCCAATGGTAAATGGGGCGTATGGATGTGCTCCCGTGTAAAAATCGAGTAATAGGCTCTCGGTATACGTGTCCTGAAATTCCCCAACAATATATTGGTCTTTGAAGGCCATGGACTGCAAATAGAGTTCTGCGCTTTTTCGTAATGCCCTCATGACATATTCCTTTCCACTTTTATCAGCAAGGCGCAATGATTTAGATTGATGCCCTCCTCCCTTTCTCACTGGGGTAAGACCTCCAAAAAGGGTATCCAAATCCACTGTTGGAGCAGTTACTTTGGTACCGTAATATTCACGGTAACGATCACCCCATATACTTTTATGGAAACCGCTCTTATCAATTTCTTCCTTACTATAAACAGAGGCCTCAACCGCCTTGGGAAAGGTATCCGCATATTGTTTCACCATTAAACTGCGATCCGCTGGCAATACTTCCGTTGTGAAAAGAAATTCCTCCTGTTCCTTCTCATCCACACCATAAAAGCGAACCCGTGAGGAGCCATCGGTATAAACCTCTAAAACGGCATATCCCATATGTCCTGTTGAAAATTGGGAGCCGTTCAATAACCTTGCAGCGCCAAGTTTAGCGCCTGATCCACTAACAATCTGAGGGGTATTTGCCTCTACAATATATTGAAGCGTGTGCTCATGACCGGAGGTGAATACCACTTTCTCTGAATATTGCGCCAATGTTACGATACGCTTTTTAAGCTCCATGTACCTCTTGTTGGGCATGTCCTCTATAGATGCACCAGAAGTTTTCCGCAACACATTTATAAAACTTCCCAAGATGGGTATTGGCCCTTTTCCCTTACTGGGATAAAACTGCTGGTACCAGGTTGTTTGTCCACCATGCGGACCATAGCTGAACATAGGATGATGCATGGCCAAAATTGTGGTCCTATGCCTATTCTTCTTAATGATCCCTTCCAATTCCTCTAAAAACTTATCCCTGCTCTTTATATCGCAATCATCATTAATGCCAGGATGCCTGTCCCAATTAACAAGGTACCACTCTGTATCTATTGCCACCACAAGCACATCGTCACTGATATCTATTTCTTCAATAGGACAACCATTGTCGGGCCGGTATGCCCCCTTATCGCCCATCCATTTTTCAACATACCTTTCCTCCCTTTTAAGACCAACAAGCCCTTCTGTGTACCAATCATGATTTCCAGGAATGAATAAGGTCTTTCCCTTAAAATTCTCCAAGGTTTTTAATTGGGCATCCAAATGATTTTTTGCTGTGATATAGGCCACCGTAGAATCCTTTTTGTCCGGGAGCCCTGCAGGGTAAATATTATCACCTAAAAAAATAGCCATACTATTTTTATCGGCCCGATCCAGTTTATCCTTAAAAATCTTTAGGGCAGGATTCATTCCCCCCATAGGCGAAAGTCCAGCATCCCCGATAAGATATATGGTCTGGGAAATCTCTTTGGATGTAGGCACATCTTCATCGTCAAAGCCTTCAGCATATTTGGTGGCCATGGTGGCACATCCCGTAAAAATCAGAGTCAATACGATAAGAGCACAATGTTTATACATTTCCAATCTTCTTTGCATCAAAATTTTGTAATTTGGTTTCCCACAAGATACTTATATGTCGGAAATAGTAGAAAAAACTAAAGAGTACGTTATAAATTTATTATCTAACGAGCTAAACTCCAATTATCTTTACCACAACCTGCGCCATACCCAGCGAGTTGTTAAAAATACTAAAGAATTGTTGGAAGCCTATGACTTGAATGATAAAGAAAATGAAGCGGTTGAATTAGCGGCATGGCTTCATGATACGGGATACACGAAAGGCTCCTTGGATCACGAAGAAAAAAGCTGTGTAATTGCCAAGAAATTTCTACAGGAACAGCATTATGACGAAAATGGAATAAAAGAGATTTGCCGTCTGATCATGGCCACAAAACGCTTTTACACCCCCCAAGATCTGTCTGAGGAGATCCTTAAGGATGCCGACTCCTCCCATCTGGCCAGCAAATCGTATGTAGCCACCTGCGAATTATTGCGCGAAGAGCTTTCAAAATTGGATATTGCCCATTACTCCACAAAGGACTGGAGGAACGAAAACATCAAAATGTTCCGGACGGAACATCGTTTTTACACGGATTATGCCAAGAAAAACTGGCAAAAACGAAAAGATAAGAACCTGAAAAAATTGGTAAAGGGCAAAAAATCGGAAAAAAAGCTGATCAAAAAAGAGTCCTTAAAAGCAAAACTCAAAAATGAAAGTCCAGATCGGGGCATTCAGACCCTTTTCCGGGTTACCCTGAGAAACCATCTGACTTTAAGTGATATTGCCGATACCAAGGCCAACATCCTGCTCTCGGTAAATGCAATTATCATTTCCCTGGCACTATCCAATCTAATTCCAAAGTTGGACAACCCTTCCAATGACTATTTAATTTACCCAACAGTTATTTTTGTTTTTTTCAGTGTGGTCTCCATGGTACTTGCTGTTATGGCCACACGTCCCAATGTCACAAGGGGAGAATTCACCAAAGAAGATGTTAACCAAAAGAGGGTAAACCTGCTCTTTTTCGGAAATTTCCACCAAATGGGGTTAAAGGAATATGAGTGGGCCATCAATGAATTGATAAAGGATAGGGATTATATCTATTCTTCCCTGACAAAGGACCTTTATTTCTTGGGATTGGTCCTCAATAGAAAATACAAGTTATTGAGATGGACCTATACCATCTTTATGATCGGCATGATCGTATCCGTAATAGCCTTTGCAATTTCCTTTAAGTATTTTGGTCCAGATAGGGCATTGCCAATAGTACAATAGCAAGCTCATGGCCCTTTTGGCAATCAAGGGCATAAAAAAATAAAACCATCAACTTGCCAATGGCAGTATTGATGGTTTTTTATTTAAAGTTAAAAGCTCTTAGGCTTCTATCTCATGTATAAGATCATCGTAGGTAAAGGTACGTTCAGATTCTTTGCCTTTGGTATAGAGGAATTCTACCCGTATCGCCTTTAATCCAGAGACCCCTTGTAGGCCTTCCAGTTCTACAATCTCTATGTTATTGGTGAAGTACCCTTTGGCCTTTAAAAATTTAATATACCTGAGGTATTCCAATTCATCCTTCTTTTGGGAATAGACGATACTGAGCTTCCCCTTTTGGGTCAGGCGTTCATCGGTTCCTTTGATATAGGATTTGTCTATTCTCTTTTTTATCACCTCATATCTGGCGTTATACGTACCATCTACATCAAAGCGCTTTTCATCCATTCTAAATCGGATGGACAAAGAGGTGTTGTACACCAAGATCATAGAAGCAACATCCAACTGCACCGGTAATTTTGGCTTTAGGTTGTAATAACTGTTTTCCATTTCGCACATGACCTGCAATTGCCACAAGCGAAGATTATTGAGGTAAATGGGATCAAAATCCATATCCCCAACAATAGAATCACCTATGTACATATTGTGCTCCACGCCATCTGTCTTGTAACGTTCAAAAAAATGGGGAAACATTTTTTGAGCTTCTTCCTGTTTCTTATCTATAACGGCCGCCAACTTTTTATTGATCAGCATAACACTCTCGTCATAATTCCTACGGTGGTCGTAGTAGGAATGGGTGGCCCCATCTATATGGGTCTCATAGGCCATGATGGACTTATAAAGGTCCTTATCCTTCTTTTTAAGATGGTTGAATACCGGATTGATCTCATTAACTACAAAGTCAAATATCACTTGCTCACTAGTGGTATCTAGTACTTCTTTTATTTCATTGATATGGTTGTCTACCCTGAACATGAGTTCTTCATATATCGGTAGCTTTTTACTTTCCCATGCTTCAGCCAAAATAGTATTGATCTCGGACAATTGGATGAGCAGGTCGCGCTGTATTGCCGAATTCCTTGCATGCGAAGAGTCTTTAATATCTATCTGACCATATAAGGGATAGACATCCTTAAACGCTATTTCCCTAAATACGGGTTGCAGGCCTTGAACATCATCGGAAATAAAACGCTTGGCCTCTTCTTTAAAACGCCAGTAAACGGAAGAGTGAACAGAGGTGCATTCGTGCTGAATCACCACATCCACCAAATTGGCCTCTTCAATTTTTGATCGCAATACCGAAGAAACGATGTATGGCATCACGTCTGTTAACTTTGTTGCATTTACACTGTTTAGGGCATTTCGGTTTTCCGAAACAAGCTCCAAAACACCCAATAAATTTCCATTATCGGCAATTGGGGCCAAGATTGCACTTTTTATACCCTGTTCTTTCAAGGCGCTATAAAGTCTATTTTTCTTTGAGAGCTTATAATACTTTTCCACGTCTGCAATGGAGAAGAAGGTATTTTGACTAATTAATTTTTCAAAAGATGCTTGGCATAGTGCCTCGCCACACTTTTCCATATCCTCTCCGTTGAGGATATAGCTTTCTATATGGAGCCCAAAAACCTTTTCAAACTGGTTCTTTTTTGGATTATAGTTGACAAACCCTACCCTTATATCCGGGATATTGAAAAGGGATTTAAAGGTGTTCTGTAAGTTTTGTACAAAATTTTCGGTCCCTCTTTTATTTGAGGCAATTAAACTCGATTTAATCTCGGAAATGGATTGTTCGGCAGTCACATCGAACATGTTGGAGATTACAAATCCTTTTGAGAGGAAGCTATTGGGCGGGATCTTTTCCTTCCATAACTCCAGATCATCAAAACGCTCCAACAGCTCATCTACATCATCTTGCGTCAAATTCTTCGCCAATTCGGTAGGAATGATCTCAACAAAATCTGCATTGTACAAGATGCGGTAATTTCGCATCACCCCGTTGGCATCAGGGATATCATAAAAAAGGGGCCTTTTAAAATCTAAATGAAATCCATAGTGAAAATTCAAGATGACCGTACAGCTCAAAATATAATTTAACTTTTCCGGGTTGTCCCGAATTTCCAGGTTAAAATCGTCCCCAGCATCCTTTAATATTTTCTTGAATCGTGGAGAGGAATTAAAGATTACATTTTGAAAGGGCAAGGAGGCGGTTTTGATCTCATTGGACCCTAACAATATCGGAAAGGTGTCCTGTAGGATATACTTGATCACATCCTTGTGCTTCTCCAAAATAGATACATCCGAAAAACCCTCCCTTAATTCTGGAAATGGTGCCGCAGCTTCTAAGATAAGTTCGGCCTTTGTGGCGAGAAGTTTATCCTCACTATTGACCATAGCTTCATACTGTTTCAATAATGTATTGAAACTAATGAGCTGCATCAATGGCGTCTCTCCTCTCTTTACCTTTTCCATTTTATATATGTCTGATAATAACACCCAAAATTACAAAATAAAGCCCATATATTTTTGAACCAAAATTCCTTCTGATCCATCACTTTTTTGGATATTTATATAAATTTATTAAATGTCTTCCAAATCACGTTTAACCAGAGCCTATACCAATGCCAAGGTGGTTTCCTTTGATGACACCTCCAAATTTATACTTTTTAGTGATTGTCACCGGGGTGATAATAGTTTTGCGGACGACTTTTCCAATAATAGGAACATCTATTTCCATGCCTTAAAAACATATTTCAACAGGGGTTTTCAATACTGCGAACTTGGAGATGGAGATGAACTTTGGGAGCATTTGTCCTTTGAACCCATTTTTGAGGCACATAAGAATATTTATAAATTACTAAGGGATTTTCACCTGGAAAAGCGCCTGCATATGATCTGGGGAAACCACGATATGGTCTATAAGGACCCAAATTATGTGAAGGAACATCTCTCCAGTTATTTTGAGCCGATTGACAATTGTGATAAGGAACTATTTGAGGGGATCACCTATAATGAGGCAGTGGTCCTAAAACATAGTGATACGGGACAGGAACTTTTTTTAACCCATGGCCATCAGGCCGATTGGTGGAACTATACCTTTTGGCGCTGGGGCAGGTTTTTGGTGCGGGTTCTTTGGAAGCCGCTACAGGTATGGGGCATCGCGGACCCTACCAGTCCCGCGAAAAATTACAAGGAATTGATCAAAGTGGAAAGAAGGATAAAAAAATGGATACTCGAAAATGATGAGCAGTTGACCATTTCTGGGCATACCCACCGCCCCCGATTCCCTTCCCCAGGGGAAATTCCTTTTTTCAATGATGGGAGTTGTGTGCACCCAAGGAGCATTACAGGTCTCGAAATAGAAAATGGGGCCATCTCCCTTATAAAATGGCAAATAGCCACCAAAACCGATGGAACACTCCAGATTGTAAGGGTCTTATTGGAAGGGCCGCAAAAGTTATTGGCCTTCAAAAAAGCCAAAAACCTATAAATTATAACATCAACATATATATCTAGGAAAGTTATAGCTGGTGCTAATTTTCCATAAGTTTACAGTTCCAAATAATGTGATTCATAACGTGAGTAATTTTACCAACAAAGAAAAGGCCATAAGCACCACCTATCTCAGTATTTTTGGGAATCTGACGTTGGCTGTTGCGAAAGGTATTACTGGTGTTTTCGGAAATTCATATGCCCTTATTGCCGATGCTATTGAGTCTACAACAGATGTATTTTCCTCCATCCTAGTACTTTTTGGATTAAAGTATGCCACCAAACCGGCAGATGAGAACCATCCTTACGGACATGGTAAGGCAGAGCCCCTTCTCACCTTTGTAGTGGTTGGCTTTTTGGTGGTTTCCGCCACGGTCATCGCCTATGAAAGCGTACAGCATATCCTAACCCCTCATAAGGTTCCGGAAAAATTCACGCTCGTGGTTTTGGGTATTATCGTGGTCCTTAAGGAGATATTCTATCGGTTTGTCTCAAAAAAAGGCAAGGAGACAAAAAGTGGCGCCTTACAGGCCGATGCTTGGCATCACCGAAGCGATGCCATCACCTCATTAATGGCCTTTATCGGGATTTCCATAGCCATTTATATGGGAAAAGGCTATGAGACCGCGGATGACTGGGCAGCCCTGTTAGGTTCTGGCTTTATCATGTACAACGCCTTTAAGATTTTTAGACCTGCCCTGGGAGAAATCATGGATGAACATATGTACGATGATTTTATTTCCGATATCAGGGCAACCTCCAAAAAAGTGGAAGGGGTAATTGGCACGGAAAAATGTTTTGTGCGTAAGGCCGGACTAACCTTTCACGTGGATCTGCATCTCATTGTAAAAGGGGATATCAGTGTGCGGGAAGGGCATGATATTGCCCATAGGTTAAAAAGTGTACTGCAGGTGGAATTTCCTGAAATATCGGATGTCCTTATCCATGTGGAACCGGCATATTAGATACAAAACCCGGTTATTTACTATAAACCGAGTGCTATCTAATCATGCATGGGACAGACCTTTGTAGAATCTAGCATCATCATGCCCTTCATATGTGGGTTATTGGCCATTCTACGGCACATCATCCTACATTGGGCCGAATCCTTTTCCATCATGGCCATCATATGATCCATCATCATACCCGCCTTTAGGGTATCGGTGGATACTTCCCCCATCATTTCCTTCATATGCATCATGTCGCGCTTTTCGCCCATAAGGTGTTTCGCTTCCTCATTGGCGATCATTTTATCCATAAACTGACTTATCATTTTGTCATCATTTATAATGGTCTCCATGATTTCCACCCTATCCTCCTCGCTTTGGAGAGCCTCAACGGCATTCACCTTCTCTTTGCCACAACCAAGTACGAGTAGCACACCAACTAATAGTAAGATTTTTTGATAAATTCCCATGACTTTCTTTTTGGTTTATAATCAAGTAACCTCATAAAAGTAACCCAGTGCTGTCTATCCCAAAATGATCAAGGTCATGTGGAGGCCTGCGCTTGTTTTTTCCTTAAGATCAACCATCTTCCAGCCTAAATGTAATGGGCATGTTATAAGGCACTTTAACCGCTCTTCCCCTTTGTTTCCCAGGAGTCATTGAAGGCAGTGAAGAAATGATGCGATAAGCTTCCTTTTCCAGGTAAGCATGGGGCCCCCTAGTTGCAATATTGGTTATGTTGCCTTGGGTATCAATAACAAATTGAACATACACCCTACCTTGAATTCCTAAATCCACTGCCGCTTCCGGGTAAGTAAAGTTTTTTCGCACATGCTCCATGACTTTGGCCTGAAAACATTCCTTTTGCTCCTCATTGCTAATGTTTTTGTCACATCCGGGATATACCGGGACATTTTCGATTATGGCAAAAGGAACTTCCAGGACTTCCTCTTCCTCCACCACTTCAATTTCCTCGACTTTTATAATCGGTTTTTCGATTATGGCTTCCTGACTGGATTCGGTGCTTTGGATGACCGTTTCTTCTATTTCCACAACATCCTCTACGACTTGAATGATTGCCGGAGCAGCTGGAGGTGGTGGAGGCGGCGGTATTTTAAAGGCTTCAACAATGGGCACATCCTCCTTAGGAGCTTCCAATATTTCTACAATTCTCCGCTCCTGAACGTCTTTTTTATAGGTCTTAAATTCTAAAGCTCTCCACGTTAAAAAGAGCACCAAAGCCAGCCCGATAACAAAATAGAGCCCACTGTTGCGATTTAAGTCCGCCTTTGGATATTTTTTGAGTTTCATGACATTCCGTTTTTAATGTGTTCGCAGAATAATCAAATACCGCCTGTAGATACTTACGGTGAGGACCTTTGAAGAATGGCTTTTTTTACTTTTGGAGTGAGCCCGAATACGTTCAAATTTCCCAGTTCAAACTGGTTTTCAAAAAATGGTCGGTTGCTATTTGTTGACTTTATTCCTTGGGCTCGGCTTTACTTTGTTTTCTCGCTTTTCTAGGTAAAACCTCCTCAGGAAATGGGAAGAGAATGGTGGAATTCTTTTCCGCTGCTATGTTCGATAATGTCTGGTACAAGCGTAATTTTATGGCCGAGGGGGATTGGTCTATTAGCTTCCCCGCTTCCAGTAATTTACGTGCCGCTTGTTCTTCGGCCAATGCCAGGATGATTCTTGCCCTTCTGGACCGCTCTGCCTCAGCTTGATTGGCCATCATCCTCTTCATATTTTCGGGTAATTGAATATCCTTTATTTTAACGTCGATAATTTCTATGCCCCACTCTTTTGTCTCCAAGTCAACAATGGACTTAATATTCTTGCCCATTTCTTCGCGCTTGGATAAAATGGTATCCAACTCTACCTTCCCACAAACATCCCTAAGAGCTGCCTGTGACAATTGGGTAATTGCAAATTTATATTCTTCCACCTCCAATACGGCCCTTTCCGGATCAATGATCTTAAAAAAGACTACGCCGTCTATACTACATGGCACATTATCCTCGGTCATCACTTCTTGTGACACCACATTAAAGGTAATGACCCTAATGTCCACCATTTGTATGGTCTCCACAAAAGGTATAATCCATCTAAAACCCGGCTGTAACGTTTTGACGTATTTACCGAACCTGAATTTTAAAGCCCTCTTATATTCAAAGACAATTCGAATTCCAGCAAGTAAAAACAATCCAAGAATCAACGCGAACAGAATAGGTGGATTCATACTTTTTCATTTAAAGATTCAATACCCGTAATCCCTTTACAGGTCTTAAAAAATTAGTTGAACATCTGACCAAATTCAATAACAATAAAGTTTCATTAATAATTTGTCAAACTACTTTAACCGCTCCCTATTCAATTTACGAAAATTATCGCCAAAAACAATGACGATCATTGGTAATTAACGTTGTATTTAACACACCTCACCACACTACCCTACACTTCTTTGACACTGACTTGCAGTTCTTTAACAAAACAAGCGCCGACCACACAACTTTACCAAACCTGCCCTTTTCTATGTTCCTTATATAGTTTCTTTAAAATTTAGACTTTAATCGATATGCGTGAATTGTTTATTTCAAACGAAAAAACTAGAGGTCAATATGCCATTTAATGGCAAATCCTTGGCTTCTGATATCGAATTTAACAGCAAATTAAACACCCATGGCAGGGTATTTGCTATTTTTACCACAATATTGGTATATAAGGATCACTATGAAATTCAGTTTGGTTTTTGCTTTTTTATTGCTTTTTTCTCTCCATTGTTTTGGACAGCTAGATGGCACCATAAAATCTATAAAGATTGAAAATAGCGACAAGAACCTGGATATTAAGCCCAGCAATCAAGGGACGGCCCTAAAATTCCCTTCCGTTCTGGACAAAAAACCAGATTACAATCTGAAAGACTCCTTGATGGCGCGTAATGTAAAGATGCTTCCGGACACAGAGCTGAAACAGGCGGGATACGACCTTAAGATTGATCCCAAAGTTAGGGAAAAAGAAAGCACCGCCTCCAAGGCCCACTATGGCGACATGTATTTGGGCGATGTGAAAACCACTTCCAAATTTGTTGGTATCGTGTGCAGGGACCACGAATTTGTAGACGGTGACAGGGTGAAAATAATAGCCAATGACCAGGTTGTAGAACCCAATCTGTTTTTAACGGCCTCTTTTAAAGGAATTAATTTAGATCTGAACAAAGGGTTTAATCGGTTGGATTTTGAAGCCTTGAACCAGGGATCCTCCGGACCCAATACAGCACAGGTAGACGTTTACGACGACAAAGGAAAGCTCATCTATTCCAACAGGTGGAATTTATCCACCGGCTCCAAAGCCAGTTTGATCATTGTGAAAGATTAAAAAATTCCAAGTAAGAAATTCATAAATTACATGCGTACCTTGTTGTCTTTGGCTTTTGGTTTTATCCTCCTTGGTTGTTCTTCTGGGGAAGACACCTTTTCCAAAAGCAACAATCCCAAGCCTCCTGTAGCATCTACAGCTGCCTTTCACTACTTGGCCCTGGGGGACAGTTATACGGTTGGGGAAAGTGTACCCAATGATCAAAGTTTTCCCGAACAACTAAGGGATAGCCTACAAACCTCCTTGAATACAAGCATAGCATTGGAAATTATAGCCGTTACCGGTTGGCGCACGGACAATTTGCAGAATGCCGTAAATTCTGGAACCAAAAGAGCATCGTATGACCTCGTTACTTTATTGATAGGGGTGAACAACCAATTTCAGAACAGACCTTTTGAGCAATATGAGAGGGAGTTTCCAGATCTGCTTGAGCGTGCCATAACCTTGGCCAACGGAAGTCCTAAAAACGTGCTGGTCGTTTCCATTCCGGACTATGCCTTTACCCCCTTTGGGCAGAATAGGGACGTAGAAAAAATTTCCCGTGAAATTGATGCCTATAACGAATTTGCCGCCACAGTTGCCAGGGATAAAGGCGTACCCTTTGTCAATATTACCGACATCACCAGAAGAGGCCTTGAAGATCCTTCCCTGGTGGCCAATGACGGTCTGCATCCATCCGGGAAAGCCTACAAACAATTTACCCACCGGATCTATCCATTAATTTTTCCGCTGTTCAATTAGCCCGAACGTAGACCACGACTTATTTTTCCCCTGGATGATAGGTTCTTTTTGCTCGTTTTAAAACATCCTCTTTATAAAATGGTACATCTTTAAACTCCATATCAGCATAGCGCTGTGCCTGGTCATTAAAATGAGGGGATTGGGGATTTCCGCTCTGCCCTCCTGCAAGGATACTTTTAGCCTTTACTCTTTCTCCAAATTCTACCACGGCAACAAAGCTGTTTCCCCTAGTTCCGTAAATCTTTTTCGTATTGTTGGCATAACGGGCTCCGTAGGCGGCCAATGCCCCCCACCGTCCAGAAGCAAACCCGATGGCAATACTTGGAAGGCTGTCGTTAAAAGGTTGACGGATATCCCCATTTAATCGCTGGTACCTGTTTATTTCACCCCATGGGGTATTCCAAGTCCCAAAATCTTCCTCCATTTGCTCAACCACCTCAAGAAACACTTCCAAACGTTCGGCATACGGGGATTCTGTGCCCAGATAGTTCATCAATTCCATATCGCTCAACCCTTCCGGACTATTGCCAATCCTTCCATAAAGGGTTCCGTAATAATGGGCCAAGGACATCCCTACTGCTTCTTTGGAGGTCCTAAGATCCCAATTCCTCAAAACCTCTATTGGCCCCTTTAATTTTGGATTTTTAGGACTGTTTTTATCATAGGCATCCACCAGCCCGGCGATCAATTTTTCAAAAGCCGGCAAATATGGGTCATGCGCCAATTTAATGAGACTATCCAAAGTGTACCCCTTTCTATTTTTCAACAATTCAATAGCATGGACCCCTCTGAAATTTTCCTGGTCCCTTGACATATAATTGGGATAATCCTTCTTCTTCGGACTGTACTCCAATGCCGAAGTATATGGGGTAGAATTGCAGTTCTGGATCCAACCATTGGCAGGATTTAGCACCAAAATATTCTCGTCTACTGTATGCAGCCCCTGCCAATCCGTTTTAGGATTACTACCATCCACAGGCCTGGAATAATCAAATATGGTATCCCTTTTGGGCACAAAATTACCGTGGAAGTACGCAATATTGCCCTCTGCATCTGCATAAACGGTATTGTTGGAGGAATTGGTACGTATATCCATCATTTCCCTAAAGCCCTTATAACCATCCTTTTTGGTGCGTACATACGATTGTTCCAAGGCCTTGACCGGATTCCACATCATGGCCGTAGCCACCCATTGGTTTTCTGCCTTATGCGTAATGGGGCCGTGGTGGGTGCGATAGGCTGGAAAAGATTTTTCCTTTAACGAATCCCCAACTTTGTATTTCAAAACGATATTAGAGGCCTCAACTTTACGCAACTCCTCCCCATACCTATACATCAATTTCCCTTCCATTTCCATGACATTTTCCTTGAATTCGTCCATGATGTCGGTATAAGTGGACGTATGCATCCACCCCGTTTTCTCATTGAATCCCTGGTAAACAAAAAACTGGCCCCAAGTTACAGCACCATAGGCATTGAGCCCTTCTTCACTGACAACGTGGACTTCCCCCCTAAAATAAAAAGAGGTATGGGGGTTGATAAGCAACATAGCATTGCCCGACTGGGTCAATTTCCCCGAAATGGCAATCCCATTGGATCCTTGTGGCTCCAGTTCGGCCTCTTTTTTCTCGGCCTCCAATTCACTAAACTCCGGCACGGACATGTCCCCTTCGTAAAAAGCCTGAATCTTTTCGGTGGAAATCTGTTCTATATCCCCACCAATGGATCCCTCACTAAAATACATCGGCATCCACGGTTCAAAGTGGGTCAATAGCCTAGGCTTAACCTCTGGGTGGGTATGCAGGTAATAGTTGACCCCATCAGCGAAGGCATCGCACAACTTTTTCAACCATTCAGGACTCTTTTCATAGTTGGCTTTCGCCTCCTCCTCGGTCATAAAAAGTTTTGCCCTGAGATCACTATATATAGCTCCCTCCCCTTCTACTTCTGCCAACCTACCGGTGGCCCAAATATAATTTTGTTCTACCCTATAAAAATCGTCCTCACATTGGGCATACAAAAGCCCAAATACGGCATCGGCATCGGTTTTTCCGTAAATATGGGGCACTCCAAAATCATCGCGAATAATGGTGGTATTGTCGGCATAGGTCTGCCAACGCTCCTCTTCGGTTTGCGGTGTATTGGATTTGCAGGCAACAAGGGCCATTAAAATACAGATGTATAATAGTTTCATGGGTAGTGATATTAATTATTTCAATTTTATTTGAAAATGGAATACTCCTAAATTTATAAAGGTATGGATGTACAACTTTATGGCATGAAAATAATCGACCTACGAATGAAATACTAATTTAAACTTAAAAATTTCGTATCCAGAATCACTTCCCCCTCTGTTCCCTTAATTTTAGGTAAATTGCGGGCTTAAAATTCCACTATCCCTAATAAAATTTCATTCTATAAAATGTCCGATAAAAAAGTTAATATCCTCACTGCCTTTAAAACAATAATCTGGCCTAGACGCAATATTGTATTTGTTGGCCTTCTGCTTATTGTGATCAGCAAAGCAGCCAGTTTTGTGGCCCCGATGTCCCTTAAATATTTAATGGACGACATTATTCCCAACAAAAACATGGAGCTGTTGAAGATCCTGGTCCTAGCCGTTGGATTTTCAATTTTAGTACAGGCCGTGACCTCCTTTCTGCTTACAAAAATATTGAGCGTTCAGGCTCAGTATCTCATTTCAGAACTAAGGGCCCAGGTTCAGCGAAAAGTGTTGTCCCTCCCTATCCGATTTTTCGACAATGCAAAATCAGGAGCCTTGGTTTCCCGTATCATGAGCGATGTGGAGGGGGTCCGCAACCTTATAGGGACAGGTTTGGTACAATTGGTAGGTGGCACCATAACAGCGGTGGTATCTTTGGTACTGTTGATACGTATCAGTCCATCCATGACCTTTTTCACCTTGGTGCCTTTGGCCATCTTTGCGTTGATTGCCCTAAAGGCATTTAAGGTTATCCGCCCTATTTTTAGAAATCGCGGAAAAATCAATGCCGAGGTAACCGGGAGGCTAACGGAAACATTGGGAGGCATAAGGGTTATCAAAGGATTCAATGCAGAGGCACAGGAACACAAGGTTTTTGAAGATGGGGTGGAACGACTGTTCCAGAACGTAAAAAAGAGCCTTACCGCAACTGCCTTTATGACCAGTTCCTCAACCTTTCTCCTAGGCTTGGCAACCACAGGAATCATGGGGATTGGTGGGTATAAAATTATGATGGACGAACTGACTGTTGGGGAGTTTTTGACCTTTACATTTTTATTGGGATTGATGGTGGCCCCCATTGTTCAAATGAGCAATATTGGAAGTCAATTAACAGAAGCTTTGGCAGGTCTTGACCGTACCGAGGAACTGATGAACATGACTGAAGAAATGAACGAGGAGGACAGGACCACTATTTTAGAGAACGTAAAAGGCGATATCGCTTTTAACGACGTATCCTTTGCCTATGAAGAAGATAAGGAAGTATTGCACAATATTAGTTTTGAAGTTAAGTCAGGCTCCGTACTCGCCCTCGTGGGAAGTTCAGGTAGTGGTAAATCCACTATTGCCGGTTTGGCAGCCTCCTTTCTAAACCCACAATCGGGCAGTATTACTGTCGACGGGATAGATCTGGCCACCGCAAACTTGGGAAGCTATAGACAACACCTAGGCGTGGTGCTCCAGGATGAATTTCTTTTTGAGGGTACCATTAGGGAGAATATCCTTTTTCCAAGACCCAATGCCTCCGAAGAAGAATTGCTGGCAGCTGTAAAATCTGCCTATGTAAATGAATTTACAGACCGGTTTGAGAAAGGATTGGATACCCTGATTGGGGAGCGCGGGGTTAAACTTTCGGGCGGACAACGGCAGCGTATTGCCATTGCAAGGGCCATCTTGGCAAACCCAAGGGTCTTGATCTTGGATGAAGCCACCTCCAATTTGGATACCGAAAGCGAGGCCTTGATTCAAAAGAGTTTGGCAGCCCTGACGGAAGGGCGTACAACCTTCGTAATCGCCCATAGATTGAGTACCATTAGGAAAGCAAATCAGATTTTGGTTATTGAAAATGGCCGTATTGCCGAGCAAGGGACCCATGATGAGCTGATTGCAAAAGAAGGTCGATACTACAATCTCTTCACCTATCAGGCCAGAATATAAAAAACCAAAAGACCTGCTTTCTAAAAAGCAGGTCTTTTGGTTTATGTAGTAATAAATGGAAGAAAAAATAATTTAACTCTCCGGAGCCAACTCCACTTCCAAGCCGTTTAAATCTTCGGTCATATGGATCTGACAGCCCAAACGGCTATTGTCCTTTACGTAAAAAGCTTCGGCCAACATGGCATCTTCATCATCCGACATTTCAGGAAGGTCATGACCGGAATTCACATAGCACTGACATGAGGCACACATGGCCATTCCGCCGCAAATCCCTATGGTACCCTCAGGTGCCAATTCATAGGACCGAACAATTTCCATAAGGTTCATGTTCATATCCGTTGGGGCATCCACTTCGTGCAGTACGCCTTCCCTATCCTTAATCTTTATTTTAATATCGCTCATGGGACCTTGGTTCAACAATTCAAATTTTTGGCAAATTTAATAGGTTTCTTGAAAGTTATGATGCTAACCTCAACCCTTTTAACAACTTTGAAGATTTTGTGATATTACTCGATAGATTTGACCACAGATTTTTCAGCTTCTTTTTTGGTTCCATCAAAGCCTGTAACACCACCAACGGTAGTGTACTTCATCACATATCGTTTCTCAGGAAATATGCGTTGATAGGCACTCTGGCACATTAAAGTGGCCTCGTGGAAGCCACAAAGGATGAGCTTTAGTTTCCCGGGATAGGTATTCACATCCCCAATGGCATAGATGCCTGGAATATTCGTTTGGTAGTCCAACGTATTATCAACCTTAATAGCATTCTTTTCTATTTCCAGTCCCCAGTCTCCAATTGGTCCTAATTTTGGCGATAGTCCAAATAATGGGATATAATCATCTACGCTCAAAACAATCTCTTCCCCTCCAGTTTTCTGGATGACAACAGCTTCCAAGGTGTCTTTTCCCTGCAACCCAATTATTTCCGCAGGGGTTATCAAATTGATTTTTCCCTGATTTTTAAGGTGCCTTACCTTTTCAACGGAATCCAGAGCTCCCCTGAACTCATTTCTTCTATGCACCAAGGTGACCTCAGATGCTACGTCGGTAAGGAAAATACTCCAATCCAGTGCAGAATCGCCCCCTCCGGCAATGACCACCTTCTTATTACGGTACACCTCGGGATCTTTGATCATATAGGCAACTCCGTTATCCTCATATTTGGAAAGGTTTTCCAACAAGGGTTTTCTCGGTTCAAAACTACCCAGC
>JBFIGS010000018.1:0-18660 GCA_041602195.1 Sediminicola sp.
CTTTGACCAAGGCATAGGTGCCTAGATTTTTGGTTCTGGTGGTAAAAGTGTTGTCCCTTCTGTAGGTGGAGGTGTAACTTGGTTTCAATCGATTCCCAAGACGGGCAATAAACATTTTGCTTCGGTCCTCCTCGGAATATTTGGTCGCATCAAAAGTTATTGTAAAATTCCTATGGGCGGGCATCCGTCCGTTGTGAATGGTGACAGTGTCATTTCCTTTTTTCAGATCTATATAAAAATCTTCGTAAAAAGTATTGGCCGGAAAATATACTTTGGCTGCACCGAGATCGTAGTTATTTGGCTTTGAAGCGATAATATAGGTGTCTGTTTTATTGGTTTCCTTTATCACCTTCAAGGGTAGTTTTTTACCCTCAACAGGGATAACCAACCTGGTTATATTGTTCGATAGATCTTTTAAAAGTATTTCTACCTGATAGCTCATTCCCTCTTCAACTACTATTTTACCATCATTTTTTAGGGTGTTGTAGATGGTGAGGTTATTGCCAGGGGATTTAAAACATTTGGTGATCCATTTTCTATATTTCCCAAAATAGTCGTAATCTATCAAGGTATTGATATAACGCGTCTCGGTGAAGGAGAATTTTTCAAAATTAAAATCGGTATATACCTGTCCGTTTACCAATTGTTGAACGGAGAAGACCCCATTTTTATTCGCTGCCATATCTTGCCGATCATAGGCATTAAATCCAAATCCAATAGTCCCACTGGCCAACACTTTATCGGCTAAAAAGGAACCATCATTTTGCTTGGTGAAATTAATTTGTGCCATATCATTGCTTTGATTGATCTGGGCATCGCTGGAAAGTGGGTAGGCAAATAGCTCAAGAAGGGTTGGATTGGTCGCGTCCCTAACTTCCAATCCATAAAGCAATGGATTGGTAGGCATTTCTGATGCGCTATTTCGTATCTCAAAATGTAAGTGGGGTCCGGCAGATCCACCAGTGTTACCGCTATAGGCGATAAGATCCCCTTTAGCTACCTTTAGTTCGCCAAAATTGGGAAACACTTCAACCTCGAACGACTGTTTTTCGTATTGTATTTTTTTGATGTATGCCTCAATCTCGGGTGAAAATTTTTGAAGATGGCCATAGACCGAAGTGTACCCATTAGGATGTGACAAATAAATTACTTTTCCGTAGCCCCAAAGGGATACCTTTATTCTGCTAATGGTTCCTTCTGATATGGCATAAATGGGAAGCCCTTCCCGTTGTTGGGTTTTGATATCAATTCCAGAGTGAAAATGGTTGGACCTAAGCTCCCCAAAATTGCCTGATAGGATCAAGGGGATATCCAAGGGAGACCTAAAGACATCTTTAGGATAATTGTCTTGTGCACATATGGTTAGCGAAAAGAATAAAAGTAGACCCCAAAAAGTAATTCTCATAATATGTAATAAGTAGATGCGAATGTAATTAAACGGTTGAAATGGTAAAAATCTATTGCTGTTAAAATGGTTAAACCAATAAATTTGAACCAATTGTAACCAGTATAAAGATTTCCGATAAGAATAATTGTAAAAACTATTGCGAAGTCGTTTGAGGTATGTTAACTTTGTGTAAAATGCATTGAAATTTGCATATGAGTGAACTAGTGGAAATTGTTGATTCTTTAGAAAATAAAATTAGTAGGTTGCTCCATAGGTTAGAGCTTCTTGATCAGACTAATTTAAAATTGGAGGAAGAGTTGAACGCTATGAAAAAGGGCCATGAGCTAACTGAAAATTCCGCTTTGGAATGGGAGGAAAAGTACAATTCACTTAAGCTTGCAAATTCTATGCTAGGCAGTAATACGAATAAAACGGAAGCTAAGCTTAAAATAAACACGTTAATTAGGGAGTTGGACCATTGTATAGCCCAACTAGCTGAGTAACGTTCAACAATACAATGTCAGAAAAGCTAAAAATAAAACTTTCTATTGCGGACAGGGTATATCCTTTGACCATAGACCCTAGCCAAGAAGAAGGTTTACGCAAGGCTGCTAAAAATATTGAGCAACTGGCTAAAAAATTTGAGCAAAGTTATGCAGTAAGGGACAAACAAGATGTTTTGGCCATGTGCGCTTTGCAGTTTGCTTCTAAAATTGAGCAGAAGGGAATAGACCAATCAGAGGATACAAAAGAAGTCGAGGAGCGTTTGAAAGCCCTTGATCATCTGATTGCCACCAAGCTCTAACAGAAATAAGTTCTTTAAAATAAATAATGTTACTGCCCACATTGGTAATTATTTTTGACAAACTCAACACTATTTTGTTTGAAAAGGGTGAGTTTAGATTGTAAAAGCAGGCCTTACTAGTATAAGGATCCTTGATCAGTCTGTTAGCCCTAAACCTGTTTATCGGGGTTTGTACAAAACTTCCTCCAATGTGGGCTTTTTTTTTAATAATTTTTAAATTATGGACAGTACTACAATAATAATAGTAGGTATAGTTGGTCTTGCGATTGGTTTTGCCATTGCCAAGATTATGGAAAAGGGAAAGGCTTCCAAAACCATAGACAGTGCAAAAAAAGAAGCGGCATCCATTATCAAGGAAGCTGAATTGCAGGGAGAGAGCACTAAAAAGGATAAGATTTATCAAGCTAAGGAAAAGTTCCTGGAACTTAAAGCAGAGCACGAAAAGGTCATTATAAGCAAGGATAAAAAGATTAATGAGGCTGAGAAACGTACAAGGGATAAGGAATCACAGATCAGCAATGAGCTTGCCAAGAGTAAAAAACTAAATGATCAGCTTGAAGTAAAGCTAAAGGAAGTTGACCATAAAAGTGAATTCTTGGAGAAAAAGCAATCCGAATTGGAAAAGCTTCACAAAAGCCAAGTTCAACAGTTGGAGGTAATTTCAGGTTTATCTGCAGAGGATGCCAAAAGTCAATTGATGGAGTCCTTGAAGGAAAATGCAAAATCTGATGCCATGGCATTTATACAATCCACGGTGGAAGAGGCTAAATTAACGGCTCAACAAGAGGCTAAGAAAATTGTTATCAATACCATCCAACGTATTGGAACCGAAGAAGCTGTAGAAAACTGTGTTTCTGTATTCAACTTGGAATCAGACGACGTAAAGGGCCGTATTATTGGACGCGAAGGAAGAAATATCAGAGCCCTAGAAGCGGCAACTGGAGTTGAAATTATTGTTGATGATACTCCGGAGGCTATTATTCTTTCTTGTTTTGATTCTGTGAGAAGGGAAGTAGCACGTTTATCACTTCATAAATTGGTGACCGATGGTCGTATTCACCCGGCACGAATTGAAGAGATCGTCAAGAAAACGGAAAAACAGATCGAAGAAGAAATCGTAGAGATTGGAAAACGTACCGTAATCGATTTGGGAATCCATGGGCTTCACCCAGAGCTTATAAAGGCTGTTGGTAGAATGAAATACCGTTCTTCCTATGGTCAAAACTTATTACAACACTCTAGGGAGGTTGCTAAACTCTGTGGCGTTATGGCTGCTGAATTGGGACTTAACCCTAAATTGGCCAAACGTGCAGGACTATTGCACGATATAGGTAAAGTGCCAAACACAGAAGCAGAGGTAGAGACTCCACATGCCATCTTAGGAATGCAATGGGCAGAGAAATATGGAGAGAAACCGGACGTATGTAATGCGATTGGTGCTCACCATGATGAAATAGAAATGAAAACCTTGATCGCACCAATTGTTCAGGTGTGTGATGCCATTAGTGGTGCCAGACCAGGTGCTCGAAGACAAGTATTGGATTCGTATATCCAACGTCTTAAGGATTTGGAGGATATCGCCTTTGGTTTTGGTGGTGTTCAAAAGGCCTATGCTATTCAAGCCGGTAGAGAATTGCGAGTAATTGTGGAAAGTGAAAAAGTGAGCGATGAGAAGGCAGCAGAGCTATCTTTTGAAATATCACAAAAAATTCAAACCGATATGACCTATCCCGGTCAGGTTAAAGTGACCGTTATTAGGGAAACACGTAGTGTGAATGTCGCGAAATAATTACAAGTATAACTTCTTAAAAAGCGAGCCAAAAAGGCTCGCTTTTTTTTTGACCCTGCGCATTCCCAATTATAATTTGCGTTCAAAATTGGATAGTAATCTGTTGGTTTGGATTTGTAGCTTGTTTTTAAAGAAAGGGGTCCACCCCAAAATTAACCCTTTTGAACCCAAGGCCTGTTTGGACCATTTGTAAAGGTCAAACGTATCTTTATGGGAAATGATTTTCCCTTCTTTAAACCTAAATTCGGCGTGCACGATATTATGGATTTTCCTCCCTGTTTTACTAAAAACATAAAAGGCTTCCCAGGTGGCAGTAGTGACCTCTGCTGAGCTTTCTATATGGGTTACATGTACTTTAAATTCCTTTCCTTTTTGGGAAGCGCACAGCATTTTCCACATGTTCGTTGCCCGCTCACCCTTTAAAACCCCAAAAGCTGGGTCTTCAAAAATAACATCTTTATGATACCGTGAAACCATTTTATCGGCATCTAAATTGTTGAACGCCCTATAAAATTGTTCTATTTGATCCTTCATTTGATATGGAATAATGACAAAAGGGTTGGTTTAAAAACTTCACTAATTATAAATGGGTACCGTGATTTAGTTCAATATACAAATTGAATGGATTGGGTTTAAAATACTATAAGATTATTGTATCTTTAAACACCTATGATAAAAGACACAAAACTGGCCGTATTGATTGACGGCGATAACATTCCTTCCAAATATGTAAAGGAAATGATGGAGGAGATTACCAAGTATGGAACTCCCACTATTAAGAGGATATACGGGGATTGGACCAAGCCCCATTTATCCAAATGGAAAAATATTTTATTGGAGAACGCCATTAATCCTATCCAACAATACGGTTATACCGTAGGGAAAAATGCAACGGACTCCGCTATGATCATTGATGCCATGGATATCCTATATTCCAATAAGGTAGACGGCTTCTGTTTGGTTTCTTCAGACAGTGATTTTACGAAGTTGGCAACAAGGTTGAGGGAGGCCGGATTGAAAGTTTATGGAATAGGGGAAAAGAAGACTCCCGATCCATTCATTGTGGCCTGTGACAAGTTTATTTATCTGGAAATCCTTAAGTCGGGCAATGAAAAACAGGACGGACAGACCGATTCCAAGAAGCAGGAGGTTGATAAGATAACCCCAAATATTATGCGTCTGTTGCGCAATTCGGTCTCCGATGCTGCAGATGAAGATGGGTGGGCCTTTATGGGCGATGTAGGATCCTTGATTCTTAAAAAGCAGCCTAACTTTGATTCCAGGAATTTTGGATTTGAGAAATTGACACCTTTGTTCAAATCGCTAAATCAATTTGAGATAGATCACAGAGACCAGCCTAATGCACGCTTTAAACTGGTTTACGTCAGGAACAAATAGGGTAAAGCATTGCTGTCCAAGACTTCGCTTCCTCTCGGGATTAAGGTTCTTGCCATAATAAAATTGAATCGAAAAAATTAGGTGTACCTTTGCAGCTTCATATAGAGGTGACCATAAATCAAAGGTCGTTTCTTAAACAATTTATATGTCATTTAAATCTTTGGGCCTATCCGACGCCCTGTTGAAAGCTGTCGACAAAAAAGGATACAATACCCCTTCGCCTATTCAGGAAAAAGCAATACCACAAATATTAGAAAGAAAAGATGTTTTAGCCTCCGCACAAACGGGTACGGGTAAGACAGCCGGTTTTACATTGCCTATTTTACAAATCCTATCCCAGGCTCCAGTCTTGCGGAAAAGGCCTGTAAGGACCCTAGTGCTTACGCCAACAAGGGAATTGGCCGCACAGGTATATGAAAATATAAAGGAATACAGTGAGTTTCTGGATATTAGGTCCGCTGTAATTTTTGGAGGTGTCAATGCAAAACCACAAATCGCAACATTACGCAACGGGGTTGATATATTAGTGGCCACCCCAGGCAGATTATTAGATCTTCTTGGCCAAGGGGCGCTATCCTTGAATAGCATTGAAATATTGGTCTTGGATGAGGCCGATAGAATGCTGGATATGGGTTTCCTTAGGGATATTAAAAGAATTTTGAACCTTATGCCGGCCAAGAGACAGAATCTATTGTTCTCGGCTACCTTTTCGAAGGAAATTAAAAAATTGGCAGGCGGATTCTTGCACCATCCAGTATTGGTGGAGGCCACTCCAGAGAATACAACTGCGGAAAAGGTAGACCAGCAAGTATATCGGGTAGATAAAAGCAGAAAACCAGAATTGGTCATTAAGTTGATCGGGGAGGGCGAATGGCAGCAGGTGCTTATCTTTACAAGGACCAAGCACGGAGCCAATAGGTTGAGTGAAAAGTTGAACAAAAATGATATTACCGCTGCCGCCATACATGGAAATAAAAGTCAAGGTGCAAGAACAAAAGCGCTGGACGGGTTTAAAAAAGGAAGCGTTAGGGTATTGGTAGCAACTGATATTGCTGCACGTGGATTGGATATCCCTTTATTGCCACATGTGATCAATTTTGAACTTCCCAATGTCCCGGAGGATTATGTTCATAGAATAGGTAGAACCGGTAGGGCAGGAGCCAGCGGGGAAGCCCTTTCTTTGGTGTCCCAAGATGAAATGGAATATGTTAGAGGGATAGAGAAATTATTGGGATTGAAATTGCCCAGTGCCGTATTGGAAGGTTTTGAGCCAAGTGGCAAGCCAGAGAAGGACGAAGAAGATGATAGAGGCCCGAGACAAAGAAACCCGAGGACAAAAGCGAAACAAGGTACAGGAAATAAGAAACCCAATAGATTTAAAAGCAGATCTGGCGGAAATAGAAATTCTTAAGCACAAAAAAACGGGACCATTTGGTCCCGTTTTTATTTAACAACTTATTTTGTGCCTATTCCTTTTCAGTGGCATCGTCTTCTTCAATTTCGGCCTCTTCTGCCTCTTTATTAAGATTGTTTTCTAGAATATTGAGTTTTTTGAGCTTTGCCTTCCAGGTGTTCAAGGCGTCCTTATGATTGTTGATGTTCTTGATAACATCCTTAACGACCGGACTATCCTCTGAAGCATTGGAGAAGAATTGTAAATTATTTTCCAATTGATTGATCTCGCTTTTGCTTTCAGCTATTTTTCTCCTAATGAAAGTGCGTTCATTGTAAATGGCCCTTTCATTATCGGCATTGGCCAATTGCTGTATTTTGTTGCCGTATTTCATCAATTCGGCCTCCTGCTTGTTAATGTCCAATTTATTGAAAAGGGCATCCAAGATCTTATTGAATTTTACATTGATGTTTTTCTTGTTGAAAGGAACCCTGCCATAGGTTTTCCACTCCGCAATATATTCCTTGATGCTTGCCAAATCTTTTTGCTTGTCCCCACTAAGCTCAAAAGCTTTTAATCTGTCCAAACAAGCATTTTTTTGTTCCAGATTTTCTTCTTCCTCTTTATGTGCCACATTTTTCAAGGAATGCAAACGGTCAAAGTAATGGTTACAGGCATTTTTGAATTCGTTCCAAATTTTGTCAGAATACTTTCTCGGGACGTGACCTATTTTTTTCCATTCGTTTTGGATCCGCTTCATTTCGGCCGTAGTAGTGTCATAATCTTCACTATCTTTTAAGGATACAGCCAGTTCCAATAAGGCCCTTTTTTTATCGAGGTTATCTTGTTGGTCTTTTTTAAGGTTCTTGTAATAGGCATTTTTGTTTCTATTGAAATCACGGACACTTTCTTTGAATGCCGCCCAAGTTTGCTCATTTACCTTTTGTGGTACCTTCCCTGCTTTGAAAAAGGACTCCCTTAATTCTTCCACCTTTTTCATCTGCTGTTGCAGTGCCTTATGGTTATTGGCCATATTGGAAGCGATAGCTTTTATGGACTCAATAATCTCATTTTTTTTCACGAGGTTCTCCTCATAGACCTTGTCCATCTCTTTGTAATGGTCTTGTCTACGCTGGTGGAGTACTTTGGTGGCATTGCTGAATGCCTCCCAAATTAGTTCTCTATGTTCTTTGTCTACTGGACCTACATCCTCTTTCCAGATTTTGTGCAAGGTTTGTAGCTCTTGAAAAGCCATGCTTAGATCGGGTTCATTGGCCAAAGCCTCAGCACGTTGAATCAATCGGAGTTTCTCTTCTAAATTGTGTTTAAAATCGAGATCACGAAGTTCCCTATTGAGGTGAAGGAAATCGTAAAATATTTCAATATGATGGTGGTAGGTGCGCCAGACATCATTGTAGTTGGTTCTTGGGATAGGCCCCGCGGTACGCCACCTCTCTTGTAAATCTTTGAAGTTCTTGTAGGTGGTATTGATATCTTCCTCTACATTAACCAGCCCCTTGAGCTCTTCTATTATGGTCAGCCTTTTATTTAGATTATCCTTGAGGTTGTGCTCTAGGCTTTTATAATACTGGTCTCTCTTTTCACGATACTCTGTATATACCTCATTGAACTGTCTCTTGGTTACGGAATTGTATCTGAAGTCAATTTCATTTCCGCCATTACTGACAAATTCTTCTTTTTTATGTTCGATGAAATCCTGAAATTTTAAATCGAATTCATACTTAATGCCATCTACATGCTTTTTGATGGCCTGAACTTTTTCGTTTTTCACCAAGCGTTGTAACTCCCCGACCAAATTTTCCATGGACATGGAATGATAGTCCAAAATTGGAATTTGATGTCTAACACGATTGTCTTCATCCTCGGCATCCTCGGCATTGGATTCGTCTATCTCTTCCAGTAAATCCTCATCTTTCCCATCGGTAGGAACATCCTCTTCTTTTTTGGGAGAAGAATCTTCTGCCTCCTTTTTAGTGGTAATGGCAATTTCCTCCTCTTTCACTGTGATTGGAGCCTCAGGCTCTTTTTCAGTCGCAGGAACCTTATCTAGGGTCTCTTCTTTGCTATCCGAAGGAATATCAACCTCTTTCTCTGCAATAGGAGCCTTGGGCTCTTTTTTTTCTGTAGGAACTTTTGGGGTGGTCTCTTGTTTTTTTTCTGTTACATCAGTGCTTTTCTCTGAACTCGAAGAGACTTCAGTAGTTTCTGACTTTTTATCCCCACCTACATTATCCTGTAGTTGCTCGTCTTTTTCTTCCAACATTTTTAGAATGTTTATCTGTTATGCGATATTGTACAATAGTAAGTTATTGACAACCGCGTTAGTGACAAAGTTAATGAATCTTCTTTTAAGGTGATGTTAATCCTTTATTTAAGAGGGAAGGAGGGAATCAATAAGGTACCACCACCTTACTAAGGTACTTTGTTGTAAAGAAATTTCCAAAATTTTGAATGGCTATGATACTCTATTGCTATTTTGAATTCCAGATTTCCCAAGATTTTTCAGCTTGTATCGCCAACATTTTATGTCCATTGAGGATTGTGGCGCCACGGGCTTCCCCTTCTTTTAAGAATGCGGTTTTTTCGGGGTTGTAAATAAGGTCGAAAAGCAAATGCTTGTCATTTATAAATTGATAGGGTAGAGAGGGTTTAGCGGTTATGTTGGGAGAGGTGCCCAAGGGGGTGCAATTTACCAGAATTGTATGTTCTTCTATAATTGATTGGTTGAGATCATCATAGCTTAATTGATTTGGGCCCGGGTTTCTGGATACAAAAGTATGGGCAATATCCAAATCTTCAAACACAAAGGCTACTGCTTTGGAGGCTCCTCCTGTGCCCAAAATAAGGGCTTTGTTATGGTGTTTTTTTAAATGTGGCCCAATGGAGTCTTGAAAACCAAAAACGTCGGTATTATAGCCTATGAGGCCTTCTTTTGTGAATTTTATGGTATTTACTGCCCCTATTTTTGCAGCTTTGTGGTCCACCTTGTCAAGGTATGGTATAACACTTTCTTTGTAGGGGATGGTTACATTGAGACCTTTAAGGTTCTTATTGTTTTTTATAAGCGCTTTAAATTCTTCAATATGTTGTAGGTCAAAATTTTCATAGGAATGATCGACAAGGTTCAAACTTGAAAATTTTTGGGTAAAATACCCTTTAGAAAAGGAGTAAGCTATGTCTCTGCCTACCAACCCAAACCTATTTTTTGTAACTCCTGTATCTTCCATATCGTTCCAATCCAAGTAAAATGCCCGCGCCAAGGATCATATAAAAAATGGCCCACCATGACTCCATACTACCCATATCTGGAATAAAGCGCTCATAATTGAGTATGACTTCATTTCCGTTGGAATCTATGAGGACATTGCCCAAAGCATCTGTTTTTAATATTGTTTTCTTCCAAGGCCAAACCACCCCTAGAGATCCTGTTATAAATCCGATAATCACTGCAGTAGTGATATTTTTGTGATGTTTGAGCACATAACTGAGTATGTGCGACAAAGTGACCAAGCCTGTAGCTGAACCTAGTGTAAAGACTGCTAAGATTTTTAAGGTGTTCATCCTTTTGGGGTTGCTTATAAAGCTGAAATCTGCTTCCATAAGTTCAGCAAAAGTATAGTAGAGGGCATTTACAGAATCTACCAACAACAAAACATAATTTCCCAAAAGAATAAGAATAAAGGAGCCGGACAAACCAGGCAGGGTCATCCCAGAAACACTTATAATACCACAAAAGAAGATAAAAAGGAGGTTGTCATTCTCGGTGGCAGGATTCAGGAAGCTTATGGAAATACCAATAAGAAGACCTAAAATACCGGAGATGATCGTTTTTTTGTTCCAATGGCCAAAGCCTTTGGATATGTAGTATATGGAACCTATGATCATTCCAAAAAAGGCAGCCCATACATAAAGTTCCTTTTTTTCCAGAAAGTAATCCAGAATTTGGGAAATGCTAAAATAGCTCACCAACATGCCAAATATCAGTAGGGACAAAAATTGCCCGTTCACATATTTGTAAAAGCTTTTAAATCGGCCATTGATGATCAACTTAAAGGCCTTGAGATTAATTTTCTGTAAGGAATAGATGAATTCTTCATAGAAGCCGGCAACGAAGGCCACAATACCACCTGAAACTCCGGGCACTTTATTGGCGGCACCCATAAAAAGACCTTTTATGATCAGAAAAATCTTATCCATAAATGTCCTTTCAGCGCGCATGTAAGTTCTAATTTTCTTTTTTAGAGGCTAACTTTTCAAGTATAAAAATAACCGAAAAACCAAAGATACCCAGTACCAGGGCGTATAATAGTTGAGGATCTCCATCAAAGGAAAAAGGGGAAACGTTTGCTTCCTTAACTGTTATGACTTTGTCCCCGTAGGTTTTAGTTTCCAATACCTCTTTCCAAGGCCATATTTTGTTTAAAGAACCTAAAATAAACCCTGTCAACATGGAGAGGGTAATATTTTTATAATTGCTGAACATCCACTTCAGGATCTTGGCAAAACTCAACAGCCCTATAATAGCCCCAAAGCCTACCGTGGCAACAATGGTCAAATCACGCTCATGAACCGCATCCAAGATGGTTTTATAAGATCCTAAAAGGACCAAGATAAATGCACCTGATATTCCAGGCAATATCATCGCACATACGGCCAATGCCCCTGAAAAAAATAAAAACGGCATGCTGCCTGTGTGTTCCGAAGGGGGAAGTGTAGTAATAAAGTATGCCGCTAAAGCGCCAAAAATAAAGGTGGTTATGGTGCCCAAATGCCATTTTTCTATGGCTTTGCCCACAAAAAATACGCTTGCAATCACCAATCCAAAAAAGAAGGACCACAATAATACGGGTTCATTGATAAGCAGCCAGCTTATAAGTTTTGCCAGAGAAAAGACACTTATGGCTATTCCGAGAAAAAGCGCGACTAAAAAATTGCCATTAAGCTGGGTCCAAAAGGCTTTTAATCCTTCTTTTCTAAGTGTTTTGAAAAGGGATAGGTTTATGTTGTTGATCGAGGTGATCAATTCCTCGTAGATCCCGGAAATGAACGCTATGGTACCTCCAGAAACGCCTGGAACTACATCTGCAGCGCCCATGGCCATTCCTTTAAGGGTAATTATAAAATATTGTAAAAAATTGCGACTTCTCATAGGGAATAAAAAAGCAAAAGTAACTTTTTTATTAAGAAGCCCTTTTCATTTCGGATATAATATCTTGTATCCAATCCAATTGATAGAATTGAGGAAAACCTGCTTCAAAAGTAGAAAGTTTGTCCGCGTCCAATTTAATGGCTTTTGCAAAGGATTTTTTTGCTTTTACAGTCTGTTTGAGCATGAGGTGCACTCCTGTAACAGCATACCATAGTTTAGCTTCTTCCGGATAAAATTCCAGGCCTTGTTGCAATATTTGAAAGGCAGATTCTGCATCGTCGCATTGCAGGACTACTGCTGTCCATGAAAGCCAGGTCTCCAATTCAAAATTCCCAAGATCAACGGCTTGTTTGTAGGCGAAATCTGCCTCATCGTAATTTTCAAGGGCCTTGTTTATCTTAGCGCATTTCTTCCAATAAAGTGAGTTTTCCTCATCTATATTAATGGCCTTGTTTATATAATACAATGCTTTTTTGTAATCCTTTTTCCGGTAATAAAAATCTGTAATGGCCAACCATCCTTTATCCAATAATGGATCTTCATGCACGGTATGGTAAAAAAAGTGTTTCGCCAGATCGTCATTATGCAGTTTTTCATGGCATTTACCGATCCTTAAGTAGGCGTGGGAGGTAGGATCTTCAATGGATATAGTTGTTTCGTAATTTTCAATGGCTTCGTTGTATCGGCCTAATTTTTCCAATACCCTGCCCTTTTCAAAATAGGCGCCTATAAAAGTGTCGTCAGAGATGATGGCAAAATCAAAGGATGCCAAAGCCTCGTTCAACATTTTTTTTGCCGTGTATTGTTTGCCCAATTGATGCCAAGCTACCTCACAATAGGGATTTCTTTCCAAATAATCATTTAGATAGTATATGGCCCCATCGTAGTCTTCCATAAATTCAAAACAATAGATAACATTGTAAAGGGAAGAGTAGTCCTCTTGATCAAAGGAGACACACATCATAAAGTTTTCCTTCGCCAATTGAAAATTGTCCATAAAGAGGTATTCCATGCCCAATAGGGAATGGATATCAAAACTATCTTCGGCAAGTTCCAAGGCTTTGTGCAATAAGGTTACCGCAGCCTCATGGTTGTCTTTTTTCGAATAGATGTTTGCTCTCTGAATGTAAATTTCCTCATTACTGCTATCCAGCAATTGTAGCTCGTCCAGCATTCTTTCGGCAACTTCCAAATTATTTTCGAAAACCATCACCTCCACATCCAATAGCTTTAGTTCTATTGAGTCCGGATGTTGCTGTAAGCCAATTTTTATGGCCTTCTTGCCTAGGGACACCTTACCATTGTTTAGGTAGTGGTGAATGATGTCTTCGAAATCCTCCGCGTCAAAAAAATAGACATCGTCTGTTTTCAACATGGATTCAAACTTAGCAATCGGTTGTCCTGGTCTTTCGTTAGAATCTAACGCCATAGAAACTTTTTGGTTAAACTATATTTCTAAAATTACTGCTTTGATGCCCTGTTTTTTGAAAATAGGCCCTTTATTATTAACAAATTAGTTAACAATTTATTATCTGTAATCGTCTAAAACATCGAGGATTAGGTTGCATCCCTTCTCTATTTCTTCCTTTGAAATTGTCAAAGGAGGAGATATTCGGAGGGCTTTTGGCTCAAAAAGCAACCAAAATAAAATCAATCCTTTTTTGGCACAGGTCAGTACCACGTGGTTGGTAATTTCTTCATTTTCAAGCATAACGGCAAGCATTAAACCTTTCCCATTAATAGCTTTTATATGTTTATGTTTCAATAATCTTCTAAAAATCGCCTCTTTTTGAAGGGTATCCGATATCAGCTCGGTTTCCGTAATTTCTCTTAAGGTAGCTAGGCATGCAGCTGCTATTACGGGATTTCCTCCAAAGGTTGTGATGTGGCTGAGTTTTGGCTTGTCCTGCAACGTGGCCATCATCTCTTTTGATGCCACAAAGGCTCCTACTGGAAGCCCACCTGCCATTCCTTTCCCTATAACAAGGATATCTGGAATACAATCGTAATGTTCAAAAGCAAAGAGTTTGCCAGTGCGACCGAAGCCAGGCTGTATTTCGTCCAAGATGAGTATGGTGCCTGTTTCATTGCACCTCTCTCTTACCTTGGTTAAATAACCGTTCACTGGTTGTAGAAAACCGGCAGCGCCCTGTATGGTTTCCAAAATAACGGCAGCTGTTTTATTGGTGATCTTCAACAGATCCTCCTCTTTATTAAAAGTAATAAAGGATACATCTGGAATAAGTGGCCTAAAGACACTCTTTCGAGGCTCGTGTCCCATAACACTTAAACTTCCCATGGTATTACCATGATAGGCATGATGTGCCGAAATAATCTGTGACCTCCCTGTTACCCTTCTGGCCAATTTTAAGGCGCCCTCTATGGCTTCTGTACCAGAGTTCACCAAATAAGTTGTTTCCAAAGGAAAGGGGAGGTGGGATGCCAATAATTTGGCATATTCCACAGCTGGTTTTTGGATATATTCCCCATACACCATGACGTGCATGTATTTTTCAACCTGATCTTTTATTGCATTGGTTACCCTGGGATGGCAATGGCCAAGACTACATGCGGAGACCCCTGCTACAAAGTCCAAATGGACATTGCCTTTGGTATCATAGATATAACTGCCTTTGGCATGAGAAATCTCCAATGCCAATGGATGGGGCGTCGTCTGTGCCTGATATGTGAAAAAATCCTCTCTCATAACCTTATTATTCGGCAACAACCCTTAAGATCCAAGTCTCATCGGGATATTTGCCAAAAAAATTGGTTTCACGTGCCTCATCGGCCTCCTTCTTGGTGTCGTATCTCGCCAAATACACGTAATTGTATTGGTTCAATTCACGGAAAAACCATTTTGGTTCCAATCCTCTTTCGGAAAGCATTCGCATGAATCTCTCATAATTTTCTGTATACTCAAAGACATTGGCCACTAAATAATAGCCTGGGAATAATCCGTCGTCACTACCGATATCGTCATAGAGCCCTTTCGTTTTTTGGTCCACCCCAGCTGGGATCGTATCTTTTTCTTCAATCTTCTTTAGGGTCTTTGGCTTTTCTTTCTTTTGGGCTGTTTTACTTTCCTTATCTGGTTGCCCTGTTACAACGGGTGTTTTAACAATATCAGCTGCCTTTTTAATCTTTTTGATTTCTTTTATTTCAGGCGGTGCATCTGTATCCATGGGATTGTCAATTCCATTGATCTTCACCAGTTTAATATTGTTGTCGTCCTCGTCAAAAATATCATCTTTTGTCCGTATCCGTTCTTCTCCCCGCCATGTAAAGCCTTTTAGTTTACGGCTATTGGGAGGCAAATCTTTTTCTGGGTGCACATCCCCATCGGGGTTTGTGATAAAAGTGATATCTGAAATTTCATTATTTTCCAGCACAATATTGATGGCACTGCAAATGGTTTTGTTGATACCGATAAGCTCCTGGTCATCATTGTACATATAATAGATGACCTCCGTATTTTTGACCAGGTCGATGATCTTTAATTGATTATCCTCGAATTTTCCAAATAGATCCTTGCCCTTCGCTTGGTTGTAGCCATCATTGCTAATGGTGTCCAACGATATGACAAAGGCATTGTTGAGTACTTTTAGGGAATCGAGTTTTTCGGTTTTTAAGTCCGACAATAAATGAATACTATCCCCGGTCATTTGGTTTTCACCATTCCAAATCACAGGACGAGTGATCAATTGGGTGATCCCGGTTTTTTGGGAAAAATGAATTGAATCGGATTTGCCACTAAGATCTGTTTTGTAAAATTTAGCATTTCTAAAGGCACGTAAGATTCTTTCGTCCGGCTTTCCAGTGATCATTAGGGTGTCCCCATGCATATATAGGGAATCATTTTCTACCTCACTAATTGACACGGCTCGTCTTGTTGCAAAAACGGAATCCTTGGCCTTATATACTTCGGCATAATGTGCCCTTAAGATTCCTTTGTTGATGGTGTCGGTAATTTTAATATTGTTGGTTGCCGAAGCAAATTCTGTTCTCTTGTCAAAAAACACGCTATCGCCCTCAATAATCCTATTATTGTAATCAATTCTGGTGTTCTTTATGCCATAGCCACTTTCAATTTTAGTGTCGTAATATCCGCGCTCGCAATATATTTTATAGGTTTTGCCGGTAATGGTCGAAGGCCCGTACATATAGGCATTATTGGATGTGGTATAGTAGTCCAACTGCTTTGAATCAATAGTGTACTCCGAATTTTGGATGTTCACGCTTTTCAAAAACTGGTATTTTTTGGTCACCATGTAATATTTGCCCACCTCACTGGTCAAGGTATTGGCAGAGTCCACTACTGTTCCGAAATCTTGGTAATACGCCTCCTGTTTTTCCCTATCAAACCTAAGTGTGTCCGTTTTAAGGGTCATGTCGGTATTGGTCAGGACTACATTTTCATAGGCTTTGGCCAATTTTAAGTTACCATTGTAATCTATTTTACCGCTCGTCATGGTGATGGAATCCCCCTGCTGTAGTCGAACGTTATTTATGGCCTTAAGTTTATTTTCCTTTTGATAGAATATCGCCACGTCACAAAAAAGAATTGCACCTTGGTGTTCAAATTGCACCTGTCGGTCGTCCTTACTAAATATGGAAGCGCCAGGGTATTTGGCTTCATCTTTGGTAAAGTTTGCCCCATAAACGATATTGATCTGCTTTTTTTGTGGAGTTTGGTTTTGTGACCTTCCCATGGATACAAAAAAGAGTAGACCTATGACTATTAATAGTTTGTGCAATGCTTTAAATTTTGGTCAAAAATAGAATATTTTAAACGAGAATATTAAAGATTAGGATAGAATTAATAATTCCCTAAATTTAAAAAAGCCACTATAAAGTGGCTTTTTTTATTATCGTACTATGGTCTGAGTTCTATCAGGCCCTACTGAAACTATAGAAATGGGAACTTCCAGTTCCTTTTCCAAGAAATTAATATAATCATTTAAGGTAGCAGGAAGTTCTTCCGCCTTGCTCATTTTGGTCAAATCTTTGGCCCATCCTTTCATTTCTGTATAGATAGGGGTCACATTTTCTGGTTCTATATTGTAAGGTAGATGAGTAATGGTCTTGCCTTGATATTTATATGCCGTGCAAACCTTTAAAGTTTCAAAGCCGCTCAGTACATCTGCCTTCATCATGATGAGCTCTGTTACTCCGTTTATTTCAACAGCATACTTAAGGGCCACTAAATCTAACCATCCACATCTTCTTGGCCTACCAGTTGTAGCGCCGAATTCGTTTCCGACCCTGCCCATAGTGGCACCATCTTCATCGAATAATTCTGTAGGGAACGGGCCACTACCCACTCTGGTAGTATAGGCTTTAAAAATACCAAAAACCTTCCCTATTTTATTTGGGGCAACACCCAACCCGGTACAAGCGCCTGCAGCAGTAGTATTGGATGAGGTTACAAACGGATATGTTCCAAAATCTATATCCAATAAAGAGCCTTGTGCTCCTTCTGCCAATATCTTCTTATTATCCCTTTGTGCTTGGAATATGGTTTCCTCGCTATCAATAAAGGTAAGCTCCTTTAATTCTTCAACAGCTTTCCAAAAATCATTTTCCAATTCATTTAGGTCGTACTGAATGTCTACGTTGTAAAAACCAATCATGTCCTCATGCTTGTTCGCAAGGGCTCTATATTTTTCTTTCCAATCGCTAAACTCAAGATCACCAACTCTCATCCCGTTACGGCCAGTCTTGTCCATATAGGTAGGGCCTATCCCTTTAAGGGTAGATCCTATTTTGGCCTTTCCTTTGGCAGTTTCAGAAGCTGCGTCCAATAAGCGGTGGGTGGGTAAAATCAAATGGGCCTTTCTAGAAATGAAAAGCTTTGATTTGATATCGATATTGAATTTCTTAAGATTCTCAAGTTCTTTTTTGAAGATAACGGGGTCTATGACTACACCATTACCGACAATGTTGATGGCATTCTTATGAAAAATACCTGAAGGGATGGTATGCAACACGTGTTTTATACCGTCAAATTCCAAGGTGTGTCCCGCATTGGGGCCTCCTTGAAAACGTGCAATTATGTCATAGTCTTTTGTTAGTACATCAACGATTTTTCCTTTGCCCTCGTCTCCCCACTGTAGTCCTAGTAGTAAATCTACTGCCATTAGTTGTAAATTGATTAGTTGTTTGAAATTTCTTCCTTGTTTTTAACACCGTAGAAGTACAAGGAATGATTACTGATCTTAATATTGAAAACTTCTTCTATAGTTTTTTTGATAGATTGGATTCGCGGATCGCAGAACTCAATTACCTCGCCGGTATCGGTAAGGATAACATGGTCGTGCTGCCTATCAAAATATGATTTTTCGTATTGTGCCTGGTTTTTTCCAAATTGGTGCTTGCGTACCAACTTACAATCCAATAAAAGCTCTATGGTATTGTAAAGGGTAGCCCTACTCACCCTGTAATTCTTGTTTTTCATATTGATATAGAGTGATTCTATATCAAAATGTTCTTCACTTTCATAGATTTCCTGAAGTATAGCGTAACGTTCTGGAGTTTTTCTATGTTTGTTTTCTTCAAGAAAGGTGGTGAAAACGTTTTTTACAATTTCTTGGTTCTTATTCGTGCCCATAAAGAGTTTGCTGCATTCAACTGCAAATGTACAGCTAAAATTTAAATTCTGCTTACTTTGTCGATCCCCTTAAGCTGCTTTAAATTTTCAATTAATTTTTTGAGAATA
>JBFIGS010000019.1:0-18491 GCA_041602195.1 Sediminicola sp.
GATGCCGGACACGATATTCAAGTACCATTTGCGGCTGGGCGTTCGGACGCAACCGCCGAACAAACCGATGCAGAGGCATTTGAAGCCTTAGAGCCACGGGCAGATGGTTTCCGCAATTATGTAAAGTCTGGTTTGACCCTTAAAGCAGAAGAGCTTTTGGTGGATAAAGCACAATTGATGACCTTGACCGCCCCTGAGATGACAGTTTTGGTGGGAGGAATGCGTGTTTTGAATGCCAATTATGACCATTCCAGACATGGGGTATTTACGGATAACCCTGGTACGCTGACCAACGATTTCTTTGTGAATCTTTTAAATATGGGCACTACGTGGAAAGCAACATCTGCTGATGATAATGTTTTTGAGGGAAGCGACAGAAAAACGGGTGCAGTAAAATGGACAGGTACGCGTGTTGACCTAATTTTCGGATCAAACTCTGAACTACGTGCACTAGCTGAAGTCTATGGTTGTGCAGACTCCCAAATGAAATTCGTTAGAGATTTTGTGGCTGCTTGGACGAAGGTGATGAACCTTGATCGGTTCGACTTAGTTTAAAGTATGCTGGGCTGAGGATAAAGAACCTTGGCGTTTGTATATAATAAAGAAAAGGTGGTCTAAGTATAGGCCACCTTTTTTATTTCGAGACTTCTTCTGGTACAGTATTTTTATAGCACCATTTAAATACAGTTTAAATACAGTCTTCTAAAATTTATTTTTCTTCTGCTGACCAGGGGCATAGGCTTTCGCAGATTTGCTGCCTGTGGCTTTTTTGATCTGTCCAGGGGCAGAACTTTTGCTGTTTACATGAACAGTGGATCTACAGCCCGTTGATAATCCGATTACCAAGACGCAGATCAAACTAACTTTTAATATTCTAATGAACATAACTTCAAATTTAAGTTGGCGAAATTATGTTATTTTAAGATTGCTTATTGATTTAATAAAAATATTTATCTGAAACGCAGAAGGCTGATATTCAATAAGGTTTGTATAGGTGGCTAAAAAATATACTGATTTCTATAAGATTGGGCACAGTGGTTATGTTTTGCCAATTTCACTTACGTTCATGTGCATGAATATGAACCCAAAAACAATGCACAAAAAAACGGATTGGTGCATACCAATCCGTTTTTGTAATATAAGGTTTAAACCTTGTAGCGAGAGCGGGGCACGATCCCGCGACCTCCGGGTTATGAATCCGACGCTCTAACCAACTGAGCTACCTCGCCATTGCCGTTTTAAGCGGGTGCAAATATATAGTTAAATTTCTTCCCAATCAAAATTCAAATGGTAAAAAATAATATTGGGCAATTATTTTTTTATCATGTAGAAATATATATATTGTCCGACGAAAACATTATATAGAATGAGTGATAAAGTGAAGTTCGAAGTTGAGTTTGTGATACAATCATCTCAACCCCTATTATATCAATATATATCCACGCCATCCGGTTTATCTGAGTGGTTTGCAGACAATGTAAATTCTAGAGGGGAGTTGTTTACTTTCATATGGGA
The DNA here is from genome assembly GCA_041602195.1 of Sediminicola sp. Taxonomy (GTDB): domain Bacteria; phylum Bacteroidota; class Bacteroidia; order Flavobacteriales; family Flavobacteriaceae; genus Sediminicola. Next base: position 1,516 of record JBFIGS010000019.1, read on the forward strand.
TGGGTCAGAAGAAGAAGCTAAATTATTAAAGAGAAAAAGTGATGAATTTGTTCGTTTTGCTTGGGTAGAGGCAGAGGACGACGCTTATTTTGAAATGAGGATTATAGTAGATGAAATTACTTCTGATGTATCCTTGTTCATTACAGATTTTGCGGATGAGGATGAGGTAGATGAGGCTAAAATGCTTTGGGAAAACCAAATCTCAAGTCTAAAACAAGTTTTAGGTTCTTCCTAAAGGTTTTAGACCATAAAACAATATCTTTGCGCCTTGAATTTTCAAGGCTTTTTTTATGGTTAATTTTAATGGTGACATCCTATCTCAAGACACACTTTTCCTCAATCATGAAAATAGAGGGCTGAAGTATGGTGATGGACTCTTTGAAACCATTCGCGTGGTCAATGGAAAAATTTTCTTTTGGGAAGACCATTACCTTCGCCTTATGGCCTCTATGCGTATTATGCGCATGGAGATTCCCATGAACTTTACCATGGAATTTTTGGAAGAGCAACTGTTGAACACTATTGCTTCCAACGGTTTGGAAAATTCTCCTGCCCGTGTACGTTTGTCAGTATTTAGAAACAATGGCGGGTATTATTTGCCGGAAACCAATGAAATATCCTATATCATAGAGGTTGGGGAGTTAGATTCACCATTTTACATGATACACCAACAAGATTATGTAGTGGAGCTGTTCAAAGATTTCTATGTGAACCCGGACATGCTTTCTACTTTAAAGTCCAATAATAAGGCCATAAACGTTGTTGGTAGTATATATGCGAAGGAAAATGGGTATCAGAATTGCTTGTTGTTAAACAACCAAAAACAAGTGGTGGAAGCATTAAATGGCAATCTATTTTTGGTAAAGGGCCACACGATCAAAACCCCACCCAAAAAAGATGGATGTCTCAATGGCATCATTAGAAAGAAATTAATAGAAATAGTGGGTAAATTGGAAGCCTATACCTTGGAGGAGGCATCAATTTCCCCTTTTGAACTTCAAAAGGCCGATGAATTGTTTATTACCAATGCCATAGTAGGGATTCAACCCATTACCAGGTATCGCAAAAAGAATTTTGAAACCACAGTAGCTTCAGATTTATTGGGTAAGCTTAATGCTGCCGCTAGGCTGGGTTAGTTAAGATTTGGGTTTTCAGGAAAGTTGGACCATAGGACATAATCTCCCCCCAGCTCTATCATTTTTTCTTTCCAAAATGTATTGGCCGATTTGTGGATGATATCACTTTTGTATTTGTTGTGTACAACTACCCATGATTTGGAGGTGAGTTCTTGATCTAATTGTAAAGAGTTCCAGCCAGAATAGCCTAAGAAGAACCGGATATCTTTTTCTGTAATATGGCCTTTATTGATAAGATCTACAATGTTTTCGAAATTGCCGCCCCAATAGATACCATGAGATATCTCTATGCTTTCTGCAATTAGATGGGGAACCTTATGTATGAAGTATAAGTTGTCCTGTTCCACAGGGCCACCATTGTATACCTGGAAGGGTACGCTAATCTCCGTGACCAACTCATTAATGCTATACATCAAAGGTTTGTTGAGAATAAAGCCAACGGAGCCTTCTAAATTGTGTTCGGCAATCAAAACTACCGACCTGTTAAAAGAAACATCGCCAGTAAGTGTTGGTTCTGCGATTAAAAGCTTCCCTTTTTTTGGTTTAATGCTGACCATAACACAGTGGTTTTACTTAAAAATAAGACAAATCTTATTAAAAACAAAAAGGCACTCCATTTTAGGAGTGCCTTTTTCAAATTTATGGAATATAAATTAGTTTACTGCACCTGCTAATTCAGCACCTGCTTTAAACTTCACAACATTTTTAGCTGCAATTTGGATAGTCTTTCCAGTTTGTGGATTTCTACCTTCTCTTGCTTCTCTTTTTGATACAGACCAAGATCCGAAACCAACTAAAGAAACTCTGTCACCTTTTTTAAGAGCTCCTTCAACATTTCCTAAAAAAGACTCTAAAGATTTCTTAGCTGCTGCTTTTGTGATGCCAGCGTCAGCTGCCATTGCATCGATTAATTCTGTTTTGTTCATAATTGAATTAAATTAATTGTTGTTAAAATAATTTTTGTACTCTAACAAATTTATACGGATTTGTGGTTAACGCAAGTAAAATCAAGGGAAATACCTTATTTTGTTGATAACTTCGGGCGTTTGTTGATAAAGTAGGGTTTTTTCTACATTTCTATCAGCCCTTTGGTAGCAAGGCTTTAGCGCACATAAGCGTTTTTTAGCAAATTAAGTCCATTTAAGACTTCATGTGTAGCCATTTTTCGCTTTCCTGGTAATTGTATTTCCCTGAGTTGAATATATCCACCTTCAACCGCAACTTTTAGATTTTTTTTATCAAATATCAATTGCCCGGTTTCCAACTGGTGTTCCTGTTCTTCTTTGGCAGCGGCATAGATCTTAAGGAATAGTTCTTCATCGCCATTATATAAAGTAGTCCAAGCAGCAGGATATGGGCTTAGGCCCCTGATATGGTTAAAAATATTGGATATGGAAAGGGACCAATTAATTTGGCAAGTCTCCTTGTGTATTTTGTAGGCCAATTTTAAGTCCCCTGTCTGTGGTTGCTTAATGGGTTCCACTTGGTTGGCCTTTATGAGTTCAACGGTTTTTAGAACCAGCGAAGCTCCCAGGTGCATTAATTTATCATGGAGCTCCCCAGCAGTTTCATCAGGATCAATAGAAGTTTTTTCTTGAAGTATGATTTCACCGGTATCAATCTTGTCATCTATATAAAAGGTAGTGACCCCGGTTTCTGTCTCCCCGTTCATGATCGCCCAATTGATGGGAGCAGCACCCCTATAATGGGGCAGGAGGGATGCATGCAGGTTAAAGGTGCCATATTTAGGCATTTCCCAGACCGCTCTCGGTAGCATTCTAAATGCCACTATGATCTGCAAATTGGCGTTCAGATCCTTTAATTCTGATAAGAATGCCTCATCCTTTAAATTGGTAGGCTGTAAAACTGGCAGATTATGTGCAGTGGCATATTGTTTTACTGCAGATTCATTGAGCTTCCTTCCTCGGCCGGCCGGCTTGTCCGGGGCAGTGATTACCCCTACTATATTATAGGAGTTTTGGACGAGCTTGTCCAAAATGGCCACCGCAAAATCGGGCGTTCCCATAAATACGATTCGTAATGCTTCCATATTATGTTATTTTATATTCGTTTTTTGAGGTGACGGCAACATGCCCATCTTCCAGTAACCCCTGCAATACAATCAAAATGGTATCTTCCTTATAAGTGAGTGCCAAGGTCAGGTTTTTTGAAGTCTGATTGCCTTGTCGCAATATTTTCAAAATATCCCCCGCTACCAATTTTTGGATATCTGAATCGATGTTGTTTTTGCTGAGGCAAACATCACAAATGCCGCAAGCCTTCCGTTCCTCACCAAAATAGTGGAGCAATTGTGTGCTTCTACAGACCTTATTGCTATTGACATAAGCCAATATACTTTCAATGTTATTGATTTTGACCTGTTGCTGCTCCTTTACTTTTCTAGCAAAGATATTGATGGTCCTGTCGTCTTCCCGTGGTACTAGAAAAATAATTTCCAGATCACTGCTCTGGGCCTGATAGTCTACGATCCCATCCGTATTCAATTGTACCAGGATTTGATGGATTTTCTCCTCTGGTATATTCGTTTTTTTGGAGATTAATAAAGGATTGATTTTTGTTGGATGTTCAAAAATTCCCCCATAGGTTCTCAGGATGGTCTGTATGAGTGGAGCAATGGAGGTATGGTTTTCCAAATAGTAAAATACTTGGCCCTTTGTCGCAATAAATTGAAGGGTTATTTTTTTGGTAAAGGATTCAGACAGTGAAATCACAGAATTTTGATCTAGTATCCGAAGCCCATTATAAGTAAGGGCCGTATTTAGTTTATAGGTGTCACAAAATTTATTGAAATGAAAATGGAAAGTTTCGGCAGTTCCTTCTCCATAAGGAATCTGAAAATAGTTATTTAATTTTTTGTAGAGCAGTTTGAGAAAATCAACATCCGGAAGTACGCTTAAAAATTGCTGTTTTACTTGGTTTTCATCGGCTTGGTTCAGTACCATAACCGCTTTGGCAGGAGTGCCATCTCTCCCGGCCCTCCCTGCTTCTTGGAAATAATTCTCCAGACTGTCAGGAATCTGATAGTGGACCACAAGTTCTACATCGGGCTTGTCTATTCCCATGCCAAAAGCATTAGTGGCCACCATTACCTGTACTTTATTCTCTAGCCATAATTGCAGTCGCTTTGTTTTTTCTTTTTTTGGAATGCCCCCATGAAAAAAAGTGGTCGCTAATTTGTGTGCATTGAGAAAATCGGACAGCTCTTGGGCGGACCTTCTTGTCCTAACATAAACAATAGCGCTTTTTTGTAGCCCAAGACAGAGTTTTTTTAGTTGGAACTTTTTATCCTCGTTCCATTGTACGTGAAAAGCAATATTGTCCCTGGAAAAAGAGTCTTTATAAATGGCAGCAGCGGATAATTGAAGGTTCTCCGTTATATCTTCCGCCACTTTGGGAGTGGCAGTTGCTGTAAGGGCTATAATAGGAGTTTCTGGTAATAGCTCCCTTAAGACTTTGCAATTTAGATAAGCAGGTCTAAAATCGTTTCCCCATTGGGAGATGCAGTGGGCTTCATCTATTGCGATAAGGTTTACATTCATTTGTTGAATACGTTCCTGTACCAACTCTTGTTGTAATCTTTCCGGGGATAGATATAGGAACTTGTAATTGCCATACAGGCAATTGTCGAGGAGATCTATGACTTCATTAAAAGAAATACCACCGGTAAGGGCCAGGGCTTTAATGCCCTTGTTCTTCAATGCGTCCACTTGGTTTTGGATCAATGCGATTAATGGAGATACCACTATACATAGGCCGTCCTTGGCCATTGCAGGGACTTGGTAGCACAATGATTTTCCGCCCCCCGTGGGGAGCAGGGCGAGTACATCCCGTCCTTGGATTACAGTGTCTATAATTTGTTCCTGCGATCCCCTAAAATGAGAAAAGCCCCAATATTTTTCTAATATTTCATGAGGGTCTTTAACCACAATTAGTATTTTACTTTATTTAAAATAAAGGATAATCTTTCCGCTACTGTGCCCTTAGGAACATGTATGGTTTTATACCCATATCTTTGATAACTCGCCTCTAGACAATCATGAATGCGCAAGGCCTCATCATAATTTTCATATCGTTCTCCGTCCGTAGCGTAAATTTCCTTCCACGGGGGCAAGAGAAATACGGCATCATAGGTATAGGTCTTACAGGCCTCTATGAAACTTTGGTCATATTCTTGGTCAAAACAGTCCATGTAGGCAACAACATCGGGTAATCCACGATCCATAAATACATGTTCAGCAGGTATTTTTGAAGCTTCAAAAAACTGCTTGATTCTGCCTTCAGTCAATTTTTTGCTGAACAACAGGGGATCCGTCACAAACAATTGTTGTATGCCTTGTTCTCTGGCTTCCAGGGTAATACTTCTAGAGATCTCATGAATACATGGAAGACCCATCAATTCAATTTTTTCAACTATGGATGTTTTTCCGGTACTAGGCCCGCCTGTGATTACAATCTTTTTTGGCTCCAATAAAAATATTTTATGGTACAAAGTTAATGAAATAGCCAGTAGCGTAAAAAATTGCAACGGTTACTTTATATTTGTAAAAAGAAAAATATGGACACTGAAAAATCTGACGAATTTTACAGAAAGCTAAAAACCCAATTGGAAGAAACCAGTTCATGGCCCACCAATTACCTCTATAAATTTATTGTTCCAACCGACGGGGAACGGATTGTACAGATCCATAAAATCTTCGATAATACCGGTGCAGTAATTGAATCCAAACAATCAAAAAAAGGAAAATACACAAGTTTGTCCATTACCGTACACCTTAAAAATCCCGATGCCGTAATTGAAAAATATAAGGAAGTAGGGAAGGTAAAGGGGGTAATATCACTTTAATAATAGTATTTGTACCATATTTTTGTTAATTTGCAGACCTTATAAGGCTTACTTCACTTATTATAACTTTTAAGCAAATTCTTTTAATTTGAATCTAGTAGAAAACATAGAGTATAATACTGAGCGCTCGCAGCTCATTATTCCCGAGTACGGAAGACATTTCCAAAAAATGGTTGATCACGCCATATCCATTGAGGACAGAGAGGAACGCAACAAAATTGCCCAAGCTATCATTAGTGTTATGGGGAATATACAACCTCATTTGAGGGATGTTCCCGATTTTCAGCATAAGTTATGGGACCAGTTGTTTATCATGTCCGATTTTAAATTGGACGTAGACTCTCCTTATCCTATTACGAGTAAGGAGGTACTTCGGAAAAAGCCAGATCCTTTGGCCTACCCACAGAATTTTCCAAAATATCGTTTTTATGGGAACAACATCAAGAGAATGATCGATGTTGCCGTGGAATGGGAAAAGGGAGACATGAGGGATGGTCTGGAATACGCCATAGCAAATCACATGAAGAAATGTTACCTGAATTGGAACAAAGATGTGGTGGATGATAGTGCCATTTTCAAGCATTTGTATGAATTGAGTGATGGGCAAATCGACTTAAAAGGCGAGAATCTTACCGAAAGTGGACAGTTCCTAAAGAACAGGGTTGCCAAAACCCCTAGGACCAGCAGTCCAAAAAAGAACCAAAGAAACAATACTAACCGCGGTAAAAAGCGATACTAATATTTTCAACGTAAATGGGGACATTTAGGATTGAAGGTGGTCACCAATTACATGGTGAAATAACACCGCAAGGAGCAAAAAATGAGGCATTACAAATTTTGTGTGCCGTGCTACTGACTCCAGAAAGAGTTACAATAAACAACATTCCGGACATCGTTGATGTCAATAAACTGATATCCTTATTGGAGGACTTGGGCGTAAAAATCCAAAAGAAAGGGAAAGGATCGTTTACCTTCAAGGCCGACGATGTGAACTTGGATTACCTGCAATCTGACCAATTCAAAAAAGACGGTAGGGGACTTAGGGGTTCCATTATGTTGGTAGGGCCTTTATTGGCGCGTTTTGGTAAAGGATATATTCCTAAACCAGGAGGTGATAAAATTGGACGTCGTCGTTTGGATACCCATTTTGAGGGGTTGATAAAATTGGGCGCCAAATTTAGGTACAATAAGGAAGAACTCTTTTATGGGGTAGAGGCCAAGAAATTAAAAGGGACCTATATGCTTCTTGATGAGGCTTCGGTTACGGGTACGGCCAACATTTTGATGGCAGCCGTATTGGCCGAAGGGGAAACCACAATTTACAATGCCGCTTGTGAACCGTACTTACAACAATTGTGCAAGATGCTCAATAGAATGGGTGCGAAGATCACAGGGGTAGGCTCTAATTTGTTGAAAATAGAAGGAGTTGAAAAATTAGGCGGAACGGAACATACGATGCTTCCCGATATGATAGAGATAGGGAGTTGGATAGGTCTTGCCGCTATGACCAAAAGTGAACTTACCATTAAGAATGTAAGTTGGGACAATTTGGGCCAAATCCCAACGGTTTTCAGAAAGCTGGGAATTACTTTGGAACGCAAAGGAGATGATATCTATATACCGGCGCACAAGGATGGATACGAAATACAGAACTATATAGATGGTTCTATTTTAACCATTGCAGATGCTCCTTGGCCGGGTCTTACACCAGATTTATTGAGTATTATCCTGGTAATGGCTACGCAGGCCAAAGGGGAAGTATTGGTACACCAAAAAATGTTTGAAAGTCGTTTGTTCTTTGTGGATAAACTTATAGATATGGGAGCAAAAATTATCCTCTGCGATCCACATAGGGCCACCATCATTGGCCATGACTTTAAATCTACTTTAAAAGCGACCACTATGGTATCTCCAGATATTAGGGCAGGAATTTCTTTGTTGATAGCCGCTTTATCGGCAAAAGGGGTCTCTACAATTCATAATATTGAGCAGATAGATAGGGGTTATGAGAATATAGATGAACGTCTTAGGGCTATCGGTGCTAAGATTGTTAGGGTCTAGTTTGGGATAGGAACATTTCCAAGACACTCCAAACAAAAATTAAACTCCATAAAAAAGTACGAATCCAATTTCTTTTTTCCAGTTGATATAAATCTTCTGGGATAAAGGAGTTGGATCCTATTTTCCCATGTATGGGTACAAATATGGAAAAGGTAATAGCCCAAAGGGAAAGTACCAACATAAAACTTCCGATCGAATAATATGACCGGGTATCGTAGACCTGAAATCCACTTACCAGCAATTGGCCCATCATTAGGGGCATAACGATATAGGCAATACGTACCGTATAGGTTTGATGCCACCTGACCAGATCAGAGCCAGGATAGTACTTAAAACTTGGATATACCACAAGTTGCACCATCCAAATCAAAACAACCAAACCTAAATCAAGAAGTAGCCGTACAGCCTCAATCATCTGATGAAATATTTCACTTTCGTTTATTTCTCTACCAATGTGCCATCAGGGTATTGGGCAAACCTCCCTTTGTTACGATCGTGTACATTATCGGAATAGGGCCATGGCCACCCTCCAAATTGGGTCAATTGGTATTCTTGCATGGCCTGTTGTATTTCTTGGTCCGTATTCATCACAAAAGGCCCATATTTGGCAACTGGCTCATTTATAGGCTTGCCCTGTAACATTAAAAAAGAGGCCTTTTTAGCTCCGCTTTTTAAGACCACTTCTTGGTCCGATTGCAGATCGATCCCGTGGTTAGGGGTGATTTTCTCGTTACTAACCGTACAGTGGTCCCCATCATAAAAATAGAGGCTTCTGTGTATTGGATTGTTAGTGGCCGGTAAAACAAATTCGGTATTGGGATCCAAATAAATGTTCCAAACTGCCACTTCATTTTCCGGATCTGCAGCCCAGGAATTTGGGGCCGGTTGAGGGGCCTTATTACCTTTGAAGCTACCTGCCATAACCTTAACTGTGGTTCCATTGGCTTTTACAACGGGAATATCTTCATGCCACAACATGGCAAAATGGGGATCTACAAATTTATTCACCTTGGGTAGGTTCAGCCAGATTTGGAAAAGCTCCAAGGGGTTATCCTCCTCAGTTTTGAGCAACGGGAACATTTCTGAATGTTGCACTCCTCTGCCAGCCGTCATCCACTGCACATCTCCCTCTCCAAAGCGACCTGCTGCCCCTAAAGAGTCAGAGTGGTCACAATACCCTTTATTGACAATGGTAATGGTCTCAAACCCTCTATGGGGGTGATAGGGGAAGCCAGGGATGGTCTGTCCGTGGTACATCCGCCATCCATCTTTTATGGTAAAGTCATTACCCAAATTTCGACCTTCAAGGGATGCGGCAGGTCCCATTTCTTCATTGCCTTTTGGATAATGGTCCAGATGGTAGACACAAAATAAAAAAGGATCCTGCGTTTGCCATGGGAAGCCCAGTGGGTATATGTTCTTGATGGTGTCTTTCATGATTAAATAATAATATGATTCCAATAAGTGATACGCTATTAATGTACAGCGTCATTAATTTCTATCCAATAGCCTTCAGGGTCTCTAAGGTAGATTTGTTGTACGCCGTCGGCCCTTTGTGTAATAGTATACTTGCTCCCCGGCCAATCCTCGTAAGCAACATTGTTTTTATTTAAGTTTTCTATAAATGCTCCCAACTTTTGTGTGGAGAGGCAAAGGTGCATGGATTTGTGTTTTTTCATGACCACAGTATCTTTTAATATCAGGTGCAGTTGGGTATTTCCCTGGACTTGGAACCAACGAAAGCCTGGATCATTGGTAGGGTGCGGTATTTCTTTTAGCTGCAGAACATTGGCATAAAAATCACCAGTTTTCTTTAGATCATTGACAATTAGGGACTGATGGTCAATGGCAAAATCAAAGGTCTGTGCTTTAGTGGTGATCGCAAAAAGAAATAGGATCAATACAGGAATATATTTCATGGAAACTTAAATTAATTTGAGGATACAAGATACTTAAAAATAAGGTTATGGTAGCATTTTCTCCATGATCACATAGTTGATCTTACCTTTGGAAAATGTTTGGGTAGTCTCTTTAAGCCCCAATTTATGGTAGAAACCTGTTTTCTCCTTTCTGGCATTGCACCAGATTTTTTCAACCCCTTTACTATCGGCCACGTTCAGTAAATGTTCTAACATTAGACTTCCATATCCTTTTCCTTGTTCAGAGGTTTTGGTGGCCAATTTCCGAAACTGTGCCTTATCATCTATAATGAATAGGGAAGCTACTGTAACTAATTCTTCATCACGGAATAACCCAAAATGCAATCCAAGGTGGTCCTGGGGTAATTTTACATAATCCAACGGTTTATCTGGCCACATCACGGCATGCCGCAACGGCCAAGTTGCTGGGGCAGGGATGGATTTAATTACTGTTCCCATTTTTATCTTTTAGTAATCCTGTGACAATTAGATATTGGGCCAGGGCATAGGTGCCCATCACTAGAAAATTGGAGTAGGGAAGGGGTATCAAAAATTTATTGATAGCCAAAAGACTATCTGAAATTATAAAACTTAGTGCTCCTATAAAAACCAAAAGGAAACTGTTCCCGGACACTTTAATTTTTCGTCTATAAGCCATTATTACCATGATAAGTATGGCAAGAATATAAAGTGCCACAGGAATTTTAATGTTGACCAAACGGGTATAAAGAAGGGTATATAATGCAACCCCATAGGCCGTTAGAAGTACGGTCATGATCCAAAAGTCCAATCGGGTTTTTGAGCTGCGTTGTAGGTAAAAGCAAAATGCGTAAAAAACATGGGCCAAAAGGAAGGAACCCAATCCCAAAATAAAGTATAGTTCAGATATTTGGTCAAAGAGAAGGGAAATATCTCCAATTAGCGAAAAAACCAATGCCAATAGGGTAAGCCTTCCTGGTAACCTTTCCATTCCGATTCTATTTTGTAAAAAATAGAATATTAGGGTTAGTAAAATCAAGGGTTTGCTTATTATCCTGAAAAAAATAAAGGAAGTGCCGGCCAAATAAATGTCCACGGCCACCAACAAAAAGAAAAGAATTCCAAATATGATATGGTGAAGGGGTGGCTTGGTCATGCTTAACTATATTTTAATCTTCTCTATACCTTGCCATAATTTCTTTAAAAAGTTCTCCCGTGGTTGGGGGGGTATAGGAAATGGCATTGGCCCCATATTCTATTACACGTAAGATACTTTCATCATCTTTTCCACCTGTGGCCAGGATGGCCACCTGATCATCATAATCCCGGATCCGTTTTACGATTTCATGTGTTTTATCGGCACCTGATACGTTAAAGATGTCGATTCCGGCATCAATTCTCCCCTTGATATCATCTTTTTCAGAAACAATGGTAATGGTCACGGGGATATCAATTTTTTCCTTTAACCGTTTGATCAATTCGTTAGGGGTGGGTTTGTTCAGTACCACGCCAAGTGCCCCTTGATATTCTGCCTGCATCGCAAGTTCTAAAGATCTCTTACCGGTTGTCAAGCCTCCTCCAACCCCGCAAAAAATAGGCTTGTCAGCAGCTAGGATCAAAGCATGTGCAATCATGGGCTGAGGGGTAAAGGGATAAACGGCAATGATGGCGTTTGCATTGGTATTTCGTATTATCGCTACATCAGTAGAAAAAAGAAAGGATTTTAAGAGCTGCCCAAAAACACGTATGCCCGAACACTTTTCGATAGATTCGGGTACAATAACAATATTTTTTCTGAGCCTACTGCCAAAAGAGGGGATGTGTTTCATAGCTCTTAATGGATAATAAAATGTATGATCCCTATCCACCTTGGATATTTGTATCTAATGTAACAAATATTAGAAGATAATTCCCTGATAAATCACTTACCTTTTAATCCCATGTGTAGTGAAAGAAATTCCCTGTTGCCCTGTTGTGGAAATCATTACGGCCTCAAAAAGCGGTTCATGGGTATTTTTTTTAACTACCCATTCAAAGGTGAAGTTAGCACCTGTTCCACCATGCTTGTCATCTTGATCTATTACAATATGAATTGTTTCCAGAGGCCTTATAAAGATAGGGTCTTTAAAATAGGTCCTGATCAATTTTCCTTTGGTATCATAATAATCGGTCCTTAGGATATAGACTGAATCTTTGGAACTGATGTTGCGCATGCTGGCTGTTGCCGTTAAATTATGGGTTCCCTTTTCACTTCTATCATAGATCTCTGAATAGATGGACAAATATGTGCTTCCGTATATTAGACTATCTATTGGGTTGAGTTGGATCTTTCGCTTTTCCCAGTTTACTGGATTCATATGGCTTACCTCCTTGGTTTCTTCACAACCAAAAGTGATCAAAACAATGAACAGTAATAGGCATATGAGTCTCATATTTTCTTGTGTTATATAATCAAATAATTTTAGGCTGCCCTGTAAAAAGCGAGTTGCTGATATATTTAATGTTGTTTTAGTTTTTTCCTATTGGCGGTGGTCCAGCAGGAACAATGGCCTCATAGACCTCACTGCCTTTTCTCTCTTTATACTCTGCCTTTACCTTTTCTACCAATTTAGGATTCTCAAAAAGGTCAACCATGGTCATACCCATGGCCTTGGCAGCATAGGCCATTCCTTTATGGCCAATACTCATACCACCACAGGCTACAACTGCCCATGAGTGCCATGGTGTATCCTTAGGCGCAGTGGTCACCCCCAAATTGATGTTGGCCACATTCCAACTTACATCACCCACATCTGTAGATCCACCCCCTGGGTTTTCTCTCGTTTCTTCCAAAGGATAGATATTACTGTCCATCCCAACTTGTGCTTTTCCTGTCCCTTCCTGGATTTTCTTGCCAAAAGCAGTTTCTTCCGACGTGTAGGAAATGGGCCCCAAAAGTTCCAAATTCTTTTGCATAATTTCTCCTCCGGACCGGTTGACCAAAGTTTCATAAATACCTGATATCAAAGATATTTTATAATCCACATTTGCCATGATGGCAGCACCTTCGGCCATTTTTTGAACCCTTTCATAGACCGGCATCATCCCACTTCGTTTACTGTCGCGGACTCTTACCCATAACCTTGAATAGTCTGGCACCACGTTAACTACTTGTCCACCATCTTGAATATGGTAATGGATGCGAACCGTAGGTTTAATATGTTCCCTATAATAGTTGATACCATTGGTATATAATTCCAAGGCGTCGGAGGCGCTACGGCCGTTCCACGGGTCCATTGAGGCATGTGCCGCTTGACCAAAAAACTCGACCTTAAAGTCTACCAAGGCCAAAGAACTTTGTACATCCGCTTTGGTCTCTGCACTGGGATGCCAACTGATATTTACATCCACACCATCCCATATTCCTTCACGGACCATCCAAATTTTCCCAAAGAATTTTTCTTCAGAGGGCGTTCCCATAAATTTAATGGTACCCTTTAATTTACCTTGTTCAATCAACTCCTTCGCAGCTATGGCCGATCCCAAACTTGCAGCACCAAATAGGTTGTGGCCACAACCATGTCCGGCTGCGCCTTCATTCAGTGGATCTTTGGTCGGCTGTGCTTTTTGGGATATTCCAGGTAGCGCATCAAACTCCCCCAATACACTAATAACAGGACTTCCACTACCGTAGGTGGCAACAAAGGCAGTGGGAATTCCGGCAACCCCACGCTCTACTTTAAACCCATTTTTTTCGGCATAGTCAGCTAATATTTTAGAGGAATGATGCTCTTCAAAAGCTGTCTCCGCCAATGCCCAAATAGAATCGCTAATCTTGATCAAAGCTTCTTCATGACGTTCCACAGAGGCTATGATAGCTTTTTTGTTACTGTTCATTTTTTGGGAGAATACTGATGCCGTAGCCAGCATTACCATTAAAAAGATAATTTTTTTCATGTGTTGGGTCGATTTATGTATTGTATTTTTTATCAAAATGTGTAAAGGAAGTAGAAATCAGTTCTGTTAGAATATCCATGTCAATATCTGATAATTTTTTAATATATAGGCATGATTTTCCTGTTTTATGCGGTCCTAATTTGGATAATAGTTCTTGGTACCCATCAAATCCATCTAGGATATAAAGAGTGAGGTTTTGTTTTCTGGGTGAAAACCCGGTTATTAAGATATCGCCTTCTCGGCCCGAATCGTATTTGTAATGATAACTGCCAAATCCCACAATGCTGTTTCCCCACATAACAGCAGGCTTTCCAGTGATCTCTTTCATTTTTTTAAGTATTACAAAAGAATCTTCTCGCCTGGTTTCATTTTCAATGGTGTTTAAAAATTCGGTAACCGAAGCATTAGTGGGTATTGTTTTATTTTCAGACATAGGTCTATCCTTTCCTAAATATAGCAATATTGGTGGAATTTGAAAAATAGTATGGTAGGGGTAGCTGTCAGATTTATAGGTCCCCTAGGTTGTCCCAAACAGGTCTTCCTTCCAAAGTGTGTTTTTTTAGGATTCTTGTTCCTTCCTGTTTTACTTGAGCAGAATTTTTAAACTCCCATAGGGCATCACTTGCATATTTTCTTGACCTTTGTAAGTCTATTACTGGATAGGGGTAGTGTTTTCCCAATTCAAAGTTTAAGAATTGTTGTTCCATTAAGGGAATATTCCAGGGTTCATGGAGATATTCCTTTGGAAGATTTGATAGTTCTGGCACCCACTTTTTTATAAAAATGCCCTCTGGGTCATGGTCTATACCATTTTTAACTGGGTTGTAAATTCTAATGGTATTTATACCAGTTTCCCCTGCTTGCATATTTAGTTGTGGAAAATGAATACCTGGTTCAAAATCTAAAAAATGTTGTGCCAAATGTTCCGTACAATCTTGCCAAGGTTGCCATAAGAGGTGGGTGAAAAATGATGCTAGCAGGGCTCTGAGTCTAAAATTCACAAATCCGGTCTTCACCAAACAGCGCATTGCGGCATCCACCATGGGTACACCTGTTTGCCCTTCCCTCCATGCTTTTTGTAAATTTGGTCGAATTGGTTTTACCAATTGGTGATATCCGGAATTAATACTTACAAATTCCATGCGCCCCTCCATTTCAAATTTTTGGATAAAGTGTGCTTGCCACCGTAGGCGGGATAAAAAGGCATTTAATGTGCGTTTATCCCTTATGGTTGTTTTATGGTTTGCAGCGAATTGACAGATTTGGCGGACAGATAGGTTCCCCCAAGCCAGATATGGTGAAAGTCTACTGCTGTGCTTTCTTGAGGAGTAGGGCTTTGAGTAATGGGCGTTATACCCCTCTATGCGTTGATCTATAAAGGATCGCAAGTATTTAACCCCTTGTTTAGTGCCTCCCTTTTGAATTAATGGATTAGGGACGGTTTTAAGATTGGGGATTTTAAAAAGTGGAAAAAAAATAGATCTGAGCTCCTTTGTGGTATAAAAATCCCCTATATCCAATCTAGGATTTTCAATTTTTTGGTTCATAAAGCTTACCCAAGTCTTTTGCCAGTCGGTACGATTTTTACGACCTCTTAAGACACCGTTTTGGATGCTTTCCTTCCATTTGACCTTTTGCTTTATACACCACTGGGCGACTTGTTTATCTCGCTCAAAGGTCATGAGCATACCCGTTTCTTGATGTGAAAATAGATGGGTAATTTTTTTTAGGTTATGAAGTTTCTTTAAAACTTCAAGAATATTTTCGGAAACTATAAGTATTTGGGTGTTGAATGTCCCCAATTGATTGTTCATGTCCACTAGACTTTGTTTTATAAAGTCTAAATGTATTCCGCTATAGTGTGGATCCTTTGTCCAAAGTGGCTCAAAACTATATAACAATAAAATTTTTCGGTTCTGAGCAATGGCATTGGAAAGAGGCTCATGATCCATTAGCCTCAGGTCTCTTTTGAACCAAACAACAATCATTATGCTAAAGCCTCCTTATAAGTACTTAAACAACGTTCCCTAGCTTCCTTATGATCTACCATCTTATCTGGATAGGTACCCTTATCTAGTTCTGGAATCCATTTAAGGATGTATTTCTTTTGTTTGTCAAATTTATCAATTTGGGTCATCGGATTAAAGATCCTAAAATACGGGGCTGCGTCTACACCACTGCCCGCTGCCCATTGCCAGTTCCCCACATTACTGCTCAATTCGTAATCTAAGAGCTTTTCTGCAAAATAGGCCTCTCCCCAACGCCAATCGATCAATAAATGCTTACATAGAAAGCTGGCTACCAGCATCCTAACCCTATTGTGCATGTACCCCGTGGCATTAAGTTCTCTCATGCCAGCATCCACCAAGGCATATCCAGTTTGCCCCTGTTTCCATTTTTCAAATTCCTCCTCATTGTTTCTCCAAGGTATCCGGTCGTACTTAGTTTTAAAAGCATCAGTGACCGTATGGGGAAAATGCCATAAAATCTGCATAAAAAATTCTCGCCATATCAATTCACTCCAAAAAACTTCATTTTTTTCTGCTATGGCCTTTTTCATGATTTTGCGAATAGAAACCGTGCCGAACCGCAAGTGTGGGCCGAGTCTAGAAGTGCCATTTTCGA
Source organism: Sediminicola sp. (assembly GCA_041602195.1). Classification (GTDB taxonomy): domain Bacteria; phylum Bacteroidota; class Bacteroidia; order Flavobacteriales; family Flavobacteriaceae; genus Sediminicola. The sequence continues at coordinate 18,036 of JBFIGS010000019.1, forward strand.
CGGCAGGAAAGTTACGGGTATCCTCATAGTTAGCAATGAGGGTAGGAGTTACATCGTACTCATGAACCTTAATATCCGATTTTTTAAATCCTATATCCGATAGGGATAGGTTAGGAAGCCTGCTGTGTTGCACCAGGTTTTGAAGGTATTGGCTGGTGTAATGAATGGTCAGGTGCTCTTTTTCCGAAAAGCCCTCTTTCCATTTATTTTTAAAAGGTGTATAGACTACGTAAGGGTCCCCATCGTCTTTGACAATCTCATTTTTTTCAAAAATAACCTGGTCTTTGAAGGTATGGAAAGGAATATCCTCTGCTTTTAAAAGTTTTTCAATAGCAGAATCCCTTTCCAAGGCATAGGGCTCATAGTCCCTATTGGTAAATACTTCTGCAATTTCATGTTCTTTAATAAGGCTCTTAAAGACTTGAATTGGATTCCCCTCGTACATTGCGATAGAGC
>JBFIGS010000020.1:0-17850 GCA_041602195.1 Sediminicola sp.
ATCTAGATAATCTTCAACAGTTTGCCAGAGTAGGCCAAGTACGTAAAAAAGAGGTCGGTTCTAAAGGTATGCCAGACAATTTTATTATGGGAATGACAAACCAACATTCCATAATTGACTCTAATTCGGACAAATAGGGGTAGTCTTGCCTGGTATCTTTTACCATAGTGCAAAAAACCATTTAAAAGTCTATCCTGAACACCTTAACAGATATAAGGAAATTGAACCGATTAGTCGGGTATAACGTCAACTTTAAAAACGTTATCATGAAAGTCATAAATTTAAAAACAACAAATCTTAATAATATGTTCCTAGACCTTCAAAATCATTTTGGAGGAGACATCACCCGCAATTCTGATGAGGAAATATTAACGGTGAACAATGAAAAGGCAGAAGGTTTAATTCGTGGTATTACCTTTAAAGGGAGCATCTCTTATATTGAATTTGATATTGTCTTTAAAAATGATATCCTTTTGGTGAACAGCACCCTAAATTCAAGTCCAATCTATTTCGCTTACTGTTCTAAAGGACATTTGGTGCATAGTTTTGGTGTTGAAGGGGAAAAAACCAAGTTGGAGAAATTTCAAACTGGAATTGTAACGACCAATTCTAAAATGAATAATGTATTTCATTTTAATAAGGACATACATTATAAAATTTCTACGATAGTTGTAAGTACGGATGATAAATCGCTTTCTTACCATAAACTAAATGCTACGTTGACAGAAACATTTTTCCCGAAAAAAGAAAACGGCAACTTCCTTTATACGGGTTCATATAATCTAAGGATAGCCGATAAAATTCAACAACTTTCAGCAATCAAACAAAAGGGCATTGTGAGGAGCTTGTTGATCGAAGGAATAGTTCATATGATACTCGCGATGGAGATTCAACAGCATTCCGATGACTTGGAAAGCCTCGAAAGCAATCGTGGAACACTTACCAAGAGAGAAATGGAAGACGTGCATGAAATCTCTGAGTTCATAAAAAACTATCCAGAAATTCAATATACCTTAAAGTACTTAAGTAATAAGTCCGGACTTTCTCCGGCTAAATTACAAGAAGGATTTAAATTAATGCACGAAAGAACCGTGACCGATTTTATCAGAAATGTGCGTGTAGAAGCGGCAGAACACCTTATCAAAACTACAGATTTAAATATTTCAGAGGTGGTATATACAGTTGGACTAACAAGTAGAAGTTATTTTTCAAAGATTTTTAAAGAAAAATATAATTGTAGTCCTAAGCAATATCAAGACCACCAAAATACTTTGGCAATAACAGGTTAATTCATCTTCAAGAAAAAAACCAACCTTCTCGGTTGGTTTTTTTTTGCGGTTGAATTAATCATTAATATGTTTCACAACATCTGAAGGGTTTTTTATAATTAAATATTGGTTTCCATTGATCACAATGGGCCAGGTAATCACTGCAGGTTCCCCTTGTAAGATTTTTACCCAATCGTGCTCCTCCAATTTTACATCTTGATCACCGTAGGTATCCGTAAACTTTGGGTGTTCAGTGTCTATAAGATCCGAAAGGTCCACCCCCAAACTATCGGCCAGTTCCGCCCATTGCGTTCCTGTAAGATTTTCCTTGGAAATATCAATGACTCTAATGTGTTTTGAAGAAGCGGTGATATAGGCATGTGTCTGTTTGCCTATTGTACTTTCCGAATTGAAGTATATAGTCAACTGTTGATCATCTTTGGCGATTGTTCCCATCATGATATTGATTTTAATATTCGTAGGATGTAATTTACCCAATAAACGTTCGTAAAACGTGCTCAAAAAATTATCAGATTGACACGATCCACATCAACAAATTCCCCCATATTCTCAAAAGACATTGGGTTCTTATGAAAATTTTCATCCTTGTCCCCAAAAAATGCCCCAAAAGATGTTTTCTTTGCCCTAAACCATGTATAGGCATGGATATCATGCTGTAAATCATTAACTTATTATTTGTTAAGTAATCTATAAATCAGGTGATCTAAATTCTTTGTGGACTATTTTGAACACCTTTTTCAATTCTAATAATGCGCTATTTACTAATTATTACTTTTATGATTATCTATAATTTGAACGCACAACACAGCATACCAAAGTCGATCGAGAAAGAGGCGACCATTGCCCTCTCCCATTATCCAAAATTGAGCAATACCAAGATCACATTTCAGTTCAAAAAGAATATAAAAAAATCTACTATGCAGGCCAGACCTACCTTTTGGAGTTTTTTCCGCTCTAAAAAGAACAGGGAATATATCATTCTTATCAGTGAATACTTTAAAATTGCTGATAGAAAATATAGCACCAAAGACATGCCCTCCAATATATTGATAGGCTGGTTTGGACATGAATTGGGCCATATTATCGATTATAAAAATAGGAGTAACTTAAATTTATTGGCATTTGGTATCCAATACCTTTTTTCTCCCAATTATATCATTGAGGCAGAGCGAGCAGCTGATTGTTTTGCAGTAGCCCATGGGATGGAAGAATATATTTTGGAAACAAAAAATTATATTCTCAATAACGCAGAAATCACCGAAACTTATAGAAATAGAATAAAGAGATATTATTTGTCCCCTGAAGAGATTATGTTAATGGTGGAACAAAGGGATCTATAAAGATAAGTCTTCAAATAGTACTTATTTCTTGGATAAAAGCTTCCCAGTCCTTAAACTTCTCTTCCCCCATGACCCTTTCCATTTTTACTTGTCCACCCTTTTTCTTGTTTCTGGCATTCCACTCGTAAAATACATTTGGCTGTACCACGGTTACCTTAACACCTTCCAAGGCCTTGGATCTGGCCACCTTATAATTTTTGTTGGCTTCCTTTAAATATGTATCCAAACGGTCTGCGAGGTCTTGGCCATTGGTCTTGTCTTCTGTTCCCAAATACCAACAATGGTAAAATTCTCCCTCAATTCTTTTGGCACAAAGGGTATATTCAGGAATCTTGATCCCGAACTCATCTTCCAAATTTTTAATGGCATCGTCCATCTTATTTACGGATAGTTGGGAGCCCACCGTATTTAAAAAGAATTTGGTCCTTCCCGTAATCTTTATTTCAGCCCTGGCAATATCCGTAAATTCTATGGTGTCCCCAATTACATACCTCCACGTCCCTGAAACGGTACTTATGAGCAATACATACTCTTTGCCATCTTCTACCTCTGAAAGCGTTAAAACAGGTGCATTTGCAGTAAGGGAACCATCGGGATTGATATGCTCCGGATGAAAGGGAACAAACTCAAAATAAATACCGTTATCCGTAATCAATTTCATGGAAGTGGTTTCCGGCCTTGCTTGAAAGGCTATAAACCCTTCCGAGGCCAAATAGGTGTCTATAATGGTAATCTGTTTTCCCATCAGGGCATTAAAACTTTTCTCATAGGGACCAAATGCAACACCCCCTGAAGTATAGACCTGAAGATTGGGCCATATTTCGTGAATATGTTTTAAATCGTGATACGCTATGACCTTCTGTAACATCAGCTCTATCCATGAAGGTATACCACTGATTGCGCCTATGTCCCATTTAGGGGCGTTTTCCGCGATTTTTTGTACGCGTTCATCCCAATCCTCCATTTGGGAAATTTTCTGCCCTGGTTTGTAATATCCGCGAAACCAAGAAGGAATATTGCTGGCACTTATACCACTAATTTCTCCCTCTAAATGATCATTCCTCTCTGTAAGATCTGTTGAACTTCCCAACATCATTATTTCCTTCTCGAAAAAATCTGGGGGAAGATCAAAATTGCTTAGCGCAAATACTTGTTTTATGCCTGCCTGTCTTATGGCATCTACCATGTCATCTGTTACGGGAATGCGTTTGCTTTCTTTCCCTGTGGTCCCAGAACTGAGTGCAAAGTAGGTAGGGTTACCTGGCCAAGTAATATTTTCTTTCTGTTGATGTATTTTATGCCACCAATTATTTTGAATACTATCATAATCAAAGTAGGGAACCCTTTCGGCAAAAGAATGTTCTATATCCTCAGAATCCAGGAGTTCTTTAAATCCATAAAACGTACCAAATGCTGTATCCTTTGCCTTCTCCAATAACTGACGTAAGACCTGTTGTTGTTCTTCGACAGGTTTTGTTTCTGGTGTCAGCGCATCTTTTACCTCAATAAATCCTTTGATAATATTTCCAATAATCGCCATATATACCTTTCTCCAGCTTTAACTAAGCGTCACTAATGCATTCACCTTAGGCAGCTGCTATTTTTTTACATTCTTCCATACATCTTCTGCAGCTTTCTGCACATAGTTTACAGTGCTTATTTTTATGTTCATCACACTGTGCCGCACACCATTCGCATACTTCTGCGCATAATTGGCAATACTGTATAGCAAAACTACTATCAGCAACCATGAACTTTAAGCAAGATAAACAGGCATCTATACAAAGCATACAACAATAAGGACAGTCGTTCATACTTTCTTTGCCCGCCATGACCGTAAGACAATTTTGACAATCAATCAGGCATTGCTGACACGCTTTGATACATTCTTCATAGGTTGCATTCATTATTGTGGAATTTAAGAGTTACTGCCCTTTTTCGCCTATCCCCATATTTCTACAAACCCGATATCTCCTTTTTCTTGGATAGTTCTATACCTGCCCCAAGATGTTCATATTCATAATTTTAGTTGATCTCAATCAAAATAAATACTAACACATATGACCATTGTTTATAAGTTGTACCTCTTTCAGTAATCAAAAAAAATGGGCAACCCATTTGGGTGCCCATTACTTTGCAAATCGGTTCAAGATTCCGATTTACTATAATCAGACTAATTCAGCAATCTTTTTTGTTTATCCAATTTCATAACCTTGGAGACCAGTTTGAACAATCTTTCCTTTATATTTCTGTACCTAGTGCCATATTCATTCACAGCCATCAATAAATCATTATGCGTTCCTTTATATGCTTTTTCCATTTTTAACTGATCCACATCATCTACCATAATCTCTAACTGGTTGCTGTGCAATTGAACTTTTTTCAATAGGTTCACCACTTCTTTTTCGGCTTTTAGCAATTCAGCAACCAACTCCTTGCTCTTCTCAAAAACTCCTTTATCCGTTAATTGAATGGTATAGGATTTAATCAAATTATTTAGGAACAATTGCTCGTCCTTGATAAACATTAATTCGGAAAACCATTGAATGGACATGTCGTGCATTTCTTCAGGACTCAACCATTCCACATAGTTAATTTTACGTTCTTTTGTGTTCATAATTAGTATGTATATAATTATAACGCTTTAAAGGATTTATCATCCGGAAAGCAAAAGGTAAATTATGGAATAGGACGAGATCATCAAATGATTTAGATCAGTTGAAGCTGAATTTCAGTGAGCAATTCAACTCAAAATCATATAGTATAACCTATTTTTTTTAAATGGAATATCACTTGGGCAAGTTGATCACTAAGAACGGGAGTTCTATATCAAATGTTATCTTTTTAATAACCGGTTCCCTAAATATTTTGTCCATAAGGCTCTTCTCAGAATGGAACATAATCAACATATCTATTCCAAGTTCCTCCAAAAACAACTGTATGGCCTCTGTTTTTGAAGAGAATTTTGGCATCCAATGAAAGCTGTGATCAACTTCTTCCAAATATTTGGTCAACGTATTCATATTGGAAGTTTCAAATTTGTCCAGTCTTTCTTTTTCATTGATATGCATAACGCGAATTGTAGCACCTGAAATTTTAGTTATTTCCATAATCGCCGCCATTTGTTGAGCGCTTATGCAATTTTTATAATCCGTTACCAAAGCAAGATTCTTTGGGATTTTAAAATCGATTTCCTTGGGAATGGTCAATAATGGACATGCTAATCCTGCATGTATGACCTTTGTGGTATTGCTTCCCATAAAAATATCCTTGGCACCTGAAATCCCCTTGTTTCCCATGACCACCAAATCAATTTGAAGGTCCTTTACCAGTTTGCCCACTGTTTTTATAAGATCACCATTTTTTGAAATGGATTCAAAAGAGTGTTTTTCATGCCCTGTATCCAATACAATCCTGTGCTTGGTTTTTTCGAGGCCTTCTTTGGAATCTACCCTAAGTGCATAGGGTAATTCCTTTTCATTGGGTTCCTCCCCCCCTTTTTTGGTTCGGACCTTTGTTTTTTCATCATAACAATTAAGAATGTGAAAAGTACAGTGGGTATCTTTTAAAAGTTGTGTGATATAGTACAATGCATTATAAGCGTCATTGGAAAAGTCTGTTGGAACTAAAATATTTTTCATGGGCTTACACTTTTGTATTATGTGGGAGCACCAAAAATGGGATGGTTACATGAAAACTTATTTTTTTTATAATAGGTTCAATAAACAAGCGTTCCAAAAAAGTATGTTTATTTCGAACCATGGTCAGTAAGTTTATTTTCTGATCTGTTTGAAAATTATTAATGGCTGTAATGATTTCTTGATCGGTTACGTCATGGAAACGATGTGGAATATCCCCTAGGAGCTCGCCTAATTTAGATTTGTTTTCCAATTGATCGTTTGTTAATTCATTTCCAGAGGATACATGTAAAATGTCTATTTTAGAGCCATGGATCTTAGCTATGTTCGTAAGTTGATCTAGTGGTGTTTTCTTATAGTCTATCTCATAATCCGTTGGGAAGAGAATTTCTTTTGGTGCATCATAAGAATACTTCGGAGGCACTACCAATACTGGACATTTAGCCTGTTTAATTACATGCACCGTATTGGTTCCCAACAAAATTTCTTTTGCTCCAGTAGCCCCTTGGGTTCCCATTACCACAACATCGATATTTTCATTCTCCACGGTCTCCACTACCTCGTATACCAAAGTATTGAAGGCTGAATGAATTATAAATGTATGCTTGGGATTCTTAAATTCTTCAAGAATACACTGCTTAACTTCATTTAATTTTTTTTCTGAATTCTCTTGATAGATATCTCCCAAACCAATCTGACCTGGACTAAAAAGCAAATATTCCGATTGGTATACCGCTGGCGTATAGGTATTCATCAAATAAAAGGTAGTTTCCTCATTTTTGTATAGTTTCAATGCATAACTGATTGCGTTGTATGCATTAGCTGAAAAATCGGTTGGGATCAGTACTTTTCTCATATCAGATTTATTTTGATGCTTTAAAAATACCAGTGTTATGCTCTTAAAACCATGATATTTATCAGTTCTAGTAAAAGGTGGCCATCACCTACAATCGGGCAAGGCTTTAATTATTCATGAAGAACAAGAAAAGGGGTGCTGATGTGATAACTAATTTGTTCCACTAAAGGCCTGAACAATAAGCGTTGGATAAAATTTTGGTTTTTAGCTACCATCACTATCATGTCGATTTGTTGACTTTCGGTAAGTGATTGAATGGCCTCTTCCAATCTAGTGCCAATAACCTTTTGGAAACTTTGGTCTGAATTTGAAAAATAATCCTTCAAAAAATATTTGTTCCTATCTTGTTCCTTGGTTAGCTTTTCATCTTCTTTAGATACCATATGAACGATTTTTAAACTTGAATTGTGAAGGGCCATTATCGCTTTTAGATCATCCAGTACATTAATATCAATCCCTGTATTATAATCCGTGGGAAACATAATCTCTTTCAAGCCATTAAATTTCGCATTTTCTGGGACCGCCAATAAAGGACATTTAATTTTTGTGATCACATGGCCAGTATTACTGCCAATGGTGACTTTCTTTAAACCAGTGGCTCCTTTTGTACCCATAACGATCAAGTCGACCTTTGATTCCTCTAACTGTAATTTAATGGCATCCACAAAAAAATCATAGACCGCCAAGCTTTCGAAAATATGGTTTTTATTTGCCGATGCCTTTTCAATTTTTTGTGTCCAAGAATTTAGTTTTTCCTTACTTTTCTCTATAACCGTTTCTTTTAAAAGGTGGTGGGGCATAATAATGGCGTTTTCAGCACCGGTATACACAATTGGATTTATATGGAGCAAAAGAAAATGACATTCCTCTTTCGCGAACAAGGCAAGCGCAAAGGTCAATGCATTCCAGGCATTCTCAGAAAAATCGGTGGGAATCAAAATCTTCTTCATGTTCATTTAAGTTAATGGTCGACTTAAAAGTAGACGCAAAAATGCCCGTAAGAAATGATTATTATCATCTTCAGAAGAATGTTATTGGCCTTTTGGTGTAGTAACCACTATCTCCTTTCCTGCCATACAAGGGCAGCAGGGCCAAGAATGGCATCGGAACTCTCTGTTGGGGATAGATATACCTTGACCTTCCCTTTATAGGCTGCAAATAGATTTTTTTCCAAATTTTTTACCACTGGTCCCAATAATATATCACCAGCTTTACTCAATCCACCCGTTAAGATAAATGCTTCCGGATCTAAATGCGCCACTGTATCTGCCAATTTGCTTCCAAGTAGTTCCCCTGTAATTTCAAAGGCCTTTAAAGCAATTACATCGCCCTTAAGTGCCTGTTCGGAAATGATCTCCCCGGTCAGTGATTCATAACTGATTCTTCTTAAAATAGATTCCTCTTTTAGCTCTGCCATCAACTCAAATACCGTTCTTTTAATTCCTGTAACAGAAGCGTAGGTTTCCAAACACCCTTTTAGACCGCAATTACAGCTCCTACCTTCTGGATCCACGCTTACATGGCCAAGCTCTCCAGCCATGCCATTGGCGCCGGTTACCAGTTTGCCATCTACCACTATTCCACTCCCAAGTCCTGTACCAAGCGTCAGTACAACAAAATGCTTCATGTTTTTGGCCATACCATAAACATGTTCCCCTACTGCAGCTGCATTGGCGTCGTTGGCAATGACCACTGGTAATTTGAACAATGAGGAAATAGTATCTGAAATTGGAACGACATCTCCCCATTTAAAATTTGGTGGATGTTCCATCTGACCTGTAAAACAGTTGGCATTGGGCGCACCAATACCTATTGCAACTATTTTGATCTTATCTTTCATTTTTGCGCAGAGTAAGGCTACCTCCTCTTCCAAGTTCAGAACAAACCCTGGAAAGGAGTGTTTGGATCCAGTACTAAACACACGCTTGCCCCTAATGGTGCCATTCTTCTCCACTAATCCAATTTTGGTATAGGTGCCTCCAATATCCATTGCAAGTACAACCTCTATTTTTTTCGACAATGCTCCCATTTTTTTCTCTAAACTTCCAAACAGATGAATTATTTCACACTAGAACTAAACTTAAATGATCATAAAATTCCTTGACATGACTTAAATCATTTTATACCAGATTGTATTGGAATAAATTTGAGATTAACCCTAAATCAAGTACTATGAAAGCGATTGCCCAATTGGATCATCTTAAAAGTGATGAGGATAAAAGAATTATTACCCGGAATCTTAGTAGGATCCTAAATGTGAGGATCTTGGATATAGATTTGGAAAATCAAATTATATTCTTCCTCTACGCAAACCCTTTGACTTTTCAACAGGTTAAACAGGAATTATGGAGAATAGGATACCCTATTAAGTTTTGTAAATATCCTACCGCTCAAAACCCTTATGTACACCATCATGTAACTGATAATTATGAGGTTGCATAATTAGGTCATCTGTTTATTTTTCATTCTAGTTTTGGATAAATAAACAAGGGTATCCCCGAACTAAAAGCTACTCTTTTGATAATAGGTTCTCGTGTTAACTTTTCAAAAAAACCATGCTTTCTATTCATCATGGCAACCATTCCAATTGCCCTGTGTTTGATTACATATTCATTTATGGCATCCGCAACAGATATGTCGGCATAGCCTTGGGCCATACTGTGAGATAAATCTATAAGTCGATTCTTCAATACTTCCTTGGCCTTTTGTTGTGGCTCATCCAAAGCATCTGTAAGTCCAAAATGGACTACCACTATTTTAGAGTTCCATAATTTGGCAAGGGTAAGGAGTGGCTCTAATTCAATTTCACTATACTCATGTCTAAAATCTGTTGAAAATAATATTTCCTCAGGAACACTGAAGATATACTCCTCTGGTACAGCAATTAATGGACAAAAATCGATGTTTTTAATAACACTTACCGTATTGCTCCCCATAAATATCGATTTAACGCCTGAAGCACCTTTGGTTCCCATAAAAATATAGTCAATGTCCTTATTGATCACATTTTTACCTATTGCATTCAATAAGGTATCCGTATTGATTATTGTTTCCATTGTGTGTTTGGGATTCTTCCTTTTTGCCTCCAAGGAAGCCTTTAAAGATGTTGCGTTACGCTCCGCTTCTTCCATGGTTATTTTCTGTAATCTGGTATCCCGCCCCTTGTTAAACGAGCTGCTATATCCAGATGGCCCTATTTGTACAGTATGGAGGATATAGAAAGTACATTCCTCATTTTCAAATAAATAAAGGGCATAATTTATGGCATTCAATGCATTTGCTGAAAAGTCAGTGGGCAACAATATCTTTTTCATGGTTCGCTTTTTTTATTATCAATTTTCCTGTTATCTAATTATGCCAGCTCCGGCAAGACCAATAAGGGTACTTTGGAATGAAACCCTACTTTTTTTACCACAGGTTCTTGCGTCATTTTTTCCAAAAAATTATGTTGGTAATGAATCAGCACTATCATGTCCGCTTTTATTTCCAATGAGAACTGTACAATGGTATCCGCAACTGTCGTTTGTATGTTTTTTTCACAGAATTCTACTTTCAGTTCTTTTAGTCGCTCCCTTAAAATTTTCTGATTGGATTTTTGTTCCTCAGTGAGTGCCACTTGTTGGGCTACATGAAAAACATTTATAGTGGTATTCCATATAGTTCCCAATTCCACTAAGGGCAATAACTCGAATCTATAATAAAATTTATTAAAATCCGTGGGAAAAACCACTTGGTCCAATTGCTGGAAATTAAATTCTTCTGGAACAGCTAGAATGGAACAGTTTCTTATCGATTTAATGACACGTACCGTATTACTTCCCATAAATACCTCCTTGGCTCCGGTGGCACCTTTGGTCCCCATGACTATCAGTTTAAAAGGCCTTTCAAAAAGTAATTCCTCTATGGCTCCCACAAGATGGTCTGACTTGGATATGGTATAAAAAATATGATTAGGATTTTTATGGTTTTTGTTCAGATAATCCACGACGCCAGAAAGTCCCTTTTCCGATTCCAGTGCCAAGGTTTCATATAATTTACCCGCTTTCTGGGAATCTCTGGCGCCCTTTATCTGGGAGGCACTTACTTCATAAACATGAAGTATATAAAAGGAACATTCAACATCCCTATAGAGCTTCAGGGCAAAGAAAATAGCATTCCATGCGTTATCTGAAAAGTCGGTTGGGATTAAAATATTTTTCATCTGAATTACTGTTTAATTGACTTACCGGTATCCCTAAGTACCAGAAACGGCACCTTAATATGAAACCCAATGGCCTCCACATTTTGACGTGTTAATAAACGCTCCCAAAAAAAGTGCTTTCTATTTTGCATGGCCAAAAGATCCAATTGGTTGCTTTTTACATATTCTTGGATGGCATCTGCCACATGCTTGCTTTTAATTTGATCAAAAGTATGCGGGGTGTCCCCTAAATATTTTATAAGGTTTTTTTTGTTCTCTTCTTGTTTGTCCCAGATTCCCATTTCCTCCAATACATGTAAAACTATAAGTTTGGCCTTGTGCATTTTAACGAGCCGCAATAGTGGGTCCAATTCCTCTTTCTTATACTCGGTCCAATAATCTGTGGCAAAAACAAATTTTTGAATCTCCTTGTAGGTACAAGCAGCTGGCACGGCCAATACTGGTATTTTTACCTTCCGCAGTACATGTATGGTATTTGTTCCAATAAATAAATCCTTGGCCCCTGTGGCACCTTGGGTGCCCATTATGATTAAGTCTATGCCCTTGTTTTCCACTGCCTCATTGATCTCATCCGTTAAAATATTAAAGGCTGATAAGGTCTCAAAGGTGTGTTTGGGGTTGGGGTGCAGTTTTTTTATGTCCTTAAGTGTTTTTTCCAGACCTTTTATTGAGGCCTCCACACCTGCATCAGGTATGGCACTGAATGAGGGTCCTCCCAACATATAATCTACTCTGAAAAAGGAAGGGGTGTATGTATGCAAAATGTAAAAGGTGCATTCCTCATTTTTAAAAAAGGATAAGGCATAGGAAATGGCGTTCCATGCATTCTTTGAGAAATCTGTAGGCAATAGGATACGTTTCATAAGTTTACTTTAGAATTATCTTACCAAATTCTGCATGACCAGAAACGGTACTTTAATGGCCAATCCCAGTTGATCAATGGTAGATTGGTACAACATGCTTTCCAAAAAAGAATGCCGGGAATTTACCATGACCAATAATTGTATATCATTAATATCTATATACTTTTTTATGGTATCCGTTCGGTCTTCACTATCCACAATTTCAAAGATGAGGGTCAGATCTTGTAGGGATCCTTCCAAAAACATTTTGTTGTCCTCCTGCCTCCTTGCCAGTTTTTCAAATTTAGATAGGTATAAAAAATGAATCTCCGATCTGTAGGAACAAGCCAAGTCACATAAAAGTTTTAGTTCCCGCCTTTTGTAGGGAACCATATAATCCGTTGGAAAGAGTATTTTTTTAGGCTTCACGTATTCAAAATTTGCGGGAATGGCCAAGACCGGGCATTGTACATATTTTAATACTTGTAAGGTGTGTGATCCAAAAGTAAGCTTCTGATCATCGGTTTCCCCTTTGGTACCCATAACCACAATATCAATATTCTTTTCGTCCACAAAATCATTGGCAGAATCTATAAGGGATCCGAATACGGACAAGGTTTTGTATTGGTGTCTTGGATTTGGTGAAAGGATCTTTAACTCTCCCAGTAATTTCTCTAAGGCCCCATCCACCTTTTTCTCAACTTCATCTTTAAAAACACCAAAATCAGCGGTGTCCATATCACTGGATTCACTATAAACCTCATCTGCATAGGCGTGCATAAAATACATTTCACAGCGTTGATACTTGAAGAATTTTACCGCATAAGTGATGGCGTTCATGGCATTGGACGAAAAGTCGGTGGGTATCAATATTATTTTCATAGTATTTGTTTAAGCCTTTCCTTTAAAAGTACTCTGACAAGGAAAGGGAAACAATGACAAATATCAGTTGTCTTTATTTGGGTTAGTTCACAAGGAACCTCCCATTCCATTATATTCAAAAAGCAACTATTCCTGTTTCATATAAGTGCCTGATTTACATCATAGTATTTTAGTATAGGTATCCATACTTTAGGGCTAAAACTTGAAATTATGCGTACACAAATCAATCATCCTCTTCTGTATAAAGAATTTGAAAACTTATCGGACAAACGCGCTTTACACTCCGTTTCGATCTATTTGCCCATGGATAAAAAGGGAAAGGAACAAAATGAGCATCTAGCCCAAGCCAGATTAAAAAGTGCCATTAAGCAAGTTCATAAAACACTTGAAACCTACACTTTAAGTACTCAAGAAATTAAAGAGTACCTATTTCCTTTGGAAAGCCTTTTAACGAATTTGGAACTTTGGAGAAATCCATCAGATGGTTTGGCCATATTTCTGAATAAGGAGGGACTTCAATATCACACCTTTCCTATTTCATTTGACACAAAGATCCATGTGGCGAACCATTTTTATCTCAGTCCCTTATTACCATTATACTCCGACCAAGGGCTCTACTATTTGTTGGAATTAAGTCAAGATTACGTTAAACTATATGAAGCTTCCAAATACGGTCTGAAAGATCTTTACATCGATGATTTTGCACCTGACCAATTGGAAAAGGCAGTTGGCTTTGATTTTAGGCCAAAGTTTGTGCAGTTTAGAAGTGGGCAGGCACCACATGGGGCAGGTATCTTCCATGGACGTGGTGATGGTAAGGACGATGAAAAGAAGGAACTCATTACATTTTTTAGGGCCTTGGACAGGGGTGTCAACAAGGTGATCAATGGGCAAAACAGCCCATTACTGCTTGCTTGCGTAGATTCCTTGTTCCCATTGTACAAAGAGGCCAATTCCTATACTAACCTTTATGACAAACATATTCCAGGGGATTCCCAATACACGGACAAAAAGGAATTGCACCAAGCTTCATGGGCGTTGATTGCGGACTATTTTGAGACCAAAAGAAAATCCAAGCTAAAACAATTCAATGAACTCTACAATACCCCTAAAACATCCTATGTAACTGAGGATATCATCCCAGCCGCGGTCAACGGCAAAATTGATACCCTGTTCTTGGCGAAGGACATGGACGTTTACGGCACGTATAACAAGGACAGTGAACACGTGAATATCAACAGTACTAAAGAGCCTCAGAATGTCTCCTTATCCCATATGGCCGCATTGAAGACCCTGAGACAGAAAGGGAACGTGTTTTTAATGGCCCCCGATGAAATGCCAATTAAGGGTGCCCCATTCAATGCGTTGTTCAGGTATTGAAATATAAAAAACGGCCCCAATCTATTCATTATAAAATTTTATGGTTATGAAAAATGTTACAGTATTTGACAACAACGTGGAAGCCTATGACAACTGGTATGCCTTACATGAAAAGGCATACTTGTCCGAATTGGAAGCTATAAAGGAACAAATGGCCAAATTGCCCGAAAACATACGCGGGATAGAAGTTGGTGTTGGAACGGGGAGATTTGCCCAACCCTTAGGCATAAAAGAAGGTATAGAACCTTCTTTGGAAATGGCAAAAAAAGCCATTAAAAAAGGCATTGAGATTATTCCAGGCGTAGCGGAAAAATTACCCTACGGGGACTTGCAATTCGATTTTGTCCTTTTTGTCACAATATGTCATTTAGAAGACTTTAAAGATGCCGTGGAAGAGGCCTACAGGGTTTTAAAACCCAAAGGATCTATTATTATAGGTTTTCTGGACAAGGAACAAAGCATAGCCCAACATTATGAGCTAAAAAGGCAACGCAGCACCTTTTTTAAACATGCCACGTATTACACAGTGGATCAGGTCACCAAAATATTGAAAGACAGGCGATTTAAAAATTTGGAATACAACCAAACGCTTTTTGGAGACCTGGAATCGATTACAAACATACAGATGCCAAAACAAGGATATGGAGAAGGTTCCTTCGTAGTCATTAAGGCCGATAAAAAATGAAATTTGAATTTCATCCGCATACCGCGGATATTAGAATGAAGGTGGAGGCCAACACAATTACGGAAGTATTCGAAGCTGCCCTACTTGGAATGAGTGAGATAATGAAGGAAGGATTTTGTAACCGACCTTTCAAGGGATCTTTGAAAGTGGATTTAAGGATTACATCTAAAGATCGTACCTGCTTATTAATTGACTTCCTTTCTGAGGCATTGTCGGTTTCCTATGACGAAAAAGCGGTTTTCTGTCAATTACAGATAAAGAAAATGGGAACCAACCTTTTAGAAGCCTCTATTTATGGAGAGGCCATTGATAAATTGGACGAGGAAATAAAAGCAGTTACCTATCACGAAGCGAATCTTATTAAGAACAAACAAAATAAATGGGAAACCTTCATAATATTTGACATATGAAAATCGGCAAACAACATCTGAGCAAAATTGAGGACTATCTGTGGGAAATCCCTAAATCGTTCCATAAAAATATGTTGGTTCCCGCAAGGGTATTGGCCCATGAGCCCATTTTGGACGACATCATAGGGGACAGATCATTGGTCCAATTGGTCAATGTGGCAAGTTTACCTGGCATTCAGGGAGCTTCTTGGGTAATGCCAGACGTTCATGAAGGTTATGGGTTCCCTATTGGGGGGGTTGCTGCAACTTCACATCCTGACGGCGCCATTTCTCCAGGGGGAATAGGATATGACATCAATTGTGGGGTTCGCTTACTAACCTCAACCATAATGTTAGAGGAGGTGAAGGACAAAATAGAGGCGCTATCCAAGGAAATGTATGCCCAAATTCCTTCGGGAATGGGCAAAGGAGGGTTTCTGCATCTTTCCCAAAAAGAGATGGAAGATGTGTTGTCCCTAGGGGCCAAATGGGCAGTTGACAAGGGCTATGGTAATACAAAAGATCTCGCATTTATTGAGAACAACGGACACCTACCCGATGCAGACCCCTCCAAAGTTTCTGAAAGGGCAAAAAGTAGGGGCCTGGACCAGCTTGGCACCATAGGCTCGGGCAATCATTTTGTGGAAGTGGATTATGTGGATGAAATATATGAACCGGAAGTGGCCGAAGCATTTGGATTAAAAAAAGGACAATTGGTGGTGCTGATCCACACAGGCTCCAGGGGACTTGGACACCAAATAGCCACAGACCATATAAAGATCATGATGACCGCAATGGAGAAATATGATATACGTGTTCCCGATCGCGAGCTCACCTGTGTTCCTTTTAGTTCTCTTGAAGGTCAAAATTACTATAAGGCCATGTGTGCTGCGGCCAATTATGCATGGGCCAACAGACAGGTAATTACTTGGGAGGCCAGAAAAGCATGGGCCAATATTTTCGGAAAAGACCATGGCCAACTTGAACTCATGTATGATGTAGCCCATAATATGGCAAAATTAGAAACGCACCAGGTAGATGGCAAACCACATGCTTTGATTGTACATAGAAAAGGGGCCACTAGAGCTTTTGGGCCAGGTTTCAGCGAACTACCGGAATCCTATAACCTTTTGGGCCAACCTGTCATTATTCCAGGTAGTATGGGAACTAGTTCCTATATCCTAATTGGTACCTCCAAAAGCCATGACCTTACTTTTGGTTCCTGTTGTCACGGTGCCGGGAGGCGTTTGTCCAGGACCGCTTCAAAAAAACAAGTAAATGCACCCCAGTTAAAGGAGCAATTGAAAGAAAGGGGCATCTACGTGCAGGCCGGTTCTTTCAAAGGAATTGCCGAGGAGGCGCCAATAGCATATAAGGATGTCAATCTAGTAGTGGAAACGGTATCTGATGCCGGAATTGCAAAAAAGGTGGCCAAACTAAGGCCTGTAGCTGTGGTAAAAGGGTAATAAAAGAATCTGGATTTCTTACTTCATGGCCTTTTGAGTTCAATAATATCATCCCTTTAATTTATAATCCTGATTATTTGTATCAAACTGATCTGTATCATTATACCTGCCATTTATTTCGTATATTTTAGTTGAAAATTAATTAACAACACAAAGTATCCGACCAAAATTTACCTAAACTATGAACAATAAATTAAAATTCCCCTAACAGAGGTCTTTAGTGAACGACAGCATTATTCTCTTTTAAAGTACCCCAATTAAGACCTACTGTTGCCATGTTGGGTAAGTATTGGAAATACTTTTAAAAATCCAATGCTATGCAATTAAAATGTATCATCATCGACGATTCGACTATCCAACGTTTGGCAGTGGCAAAGCTTATAAAAAGCCATCCTCACCTTACCCTTTTAGCTGAATACGCCAATGCAATGGAAGCCAACAAAGGGATCAAAGAACTAGAGATCGATCTAATTTTCTTAGATATCGAAATGCCTATCATCAATGGGTTTGATCTTTTGGAATCCTTAAAGAAAAAGCCTCAGATTATTCTTATCACAGGTAAAATAGAGTATGCTTTTAAAGCCTTTGAGTATGGCGTAACTGACTACTTACAAAAACCGATCAGCAGTAATCGTTTTAATACTTCCGTTGAAAGGGCTATAACCAATTATAAATTAATTCATGGAGATGAAGAAGACAAGGAATTCTTCTTTGTAAAAAGCAATCTCAAAAAGAGGAAGGTATTCATCGATGATATCGAATGGATAGAGGCCTTGGGGGATTATATAAAATTGATTACCAAGCAGGGTAATGTTATTGTACTATCAACAATGAAGGCTTTTGAAAATAAGTTGCCCGATGGTAAATTTCTTCGCATACATA
>JBFIGS010000021.1:0-17736 GCA_041602195.1 Sediminicola sp.
ATTTGTTCACCTTTTTTTTATCCACTAGGGCCACGTACTTTGTAATGCAACCTGTCTTTTCCAATCGCTTGATACGCTCGTAAACAGCTGTAACCGAAAGGTTCAACTGGTTTGCATATTCTTTGGTGGTCTTTTTGCTGTCTTGTTGCAAAAGTCCCAATAATCTCACATCAATTTCGTCAAATTTCATCCTGATTCTTATTCATGAATTGGTTCGCTGATCATTAATAATCAATATTAAAATCTACCAATAGCTATTTAAATAGATTTATTTTCTTATAAAACTAATAAATATTGACAACAAAACTAGTATTCCTTATTTTTAAACCATAAAAAACAAACTTATTATGGATTACAAGGCTTCAGACAGTATTCAGGATTTACAATATTTTGGTGAATTTGGTGGGGTTAACCCCTCAATTTCCGACTCATCAACCTACACATTTCTATCGGCTAAGACCATGTTCGATACCTTTGAAGGGAATACCGAAGGTTGCTATCTATATAGCAGGCACTCCACACCGTCCAACCTTTATTTAGGAGAGGCATTGGCCGCATTGGAAGGAACGGAAGCTGCCAATGTTACTGCAAGTGGTATGGGTGCCATTACTGCGGTGATTTTTCAACTTTGTGATACCGATGACCATATCGTTAGCAGTAGGACTATCTATGGTGGTACTTATGCCTTTATGAAGAATTTTCTGAAAAAATTCAAAATCGGGACTTCTTTTGTGGACATCACCAATCTAGAAGCGGTTGAAGCAGCCATCACCCCAAAAACAAAAATGATCTATTGTGAGGCGGTAAGTAACCCTTTATTGGAGATAGCGGACATCAAAGCCCTTTCCAAACTAGCAAAAAAACATAACCTTCCACTTGTTGTGGACAATACATTTTCTCCACTTTCCATTGCTCCGGGCAAATTGGGCGCGGACATAGTAATACACAGTTTAACCAAGTTCATCAATGGTAGTAGCGATTGTGTTGCCGGGGTTGTATGTGGAACTTCAGATTTTTGCCTAAGCTTGAAAGATGTGAACAACGGCGCGGGAATGCTTTTGGGAAGTACCATGGATAGCTTAAGGGCCTCCTCCATTTTAAAAAATATGAGAACCCTTCATATCCGTATGAAAAAGCACAGTGAAAATGCCCTTTATTTGGCTGAAAACTTTGTTAAGGACGGACTAAGAGTGGTCTATCCTGGTTTGAAATCGCACCCAAGTTATCAGATAATGAAGGATCAGATGACCGAAGAATACGGCTTTGGCGGTATCATGACCTTGGATGTAGGTTCTCTAGATAAGGCAAATGCCCTTATGGAACTAATGCAAGCAAAGAATTTAGGTTATTTGGCTGTTAGCCTTGGTTTTTACAAAACCCTGTTCAGTGCTCCTGGAACATCAACCTCTTCCGAGATCCCAATGGAAGAACAAGTGGAAATGGGACTATCAAATGGACTGATCCGTTTTTCCATTGGTTTGGACAATGATATTCAGAGAACATATAAAACCATGAAAAACTGCATGTTAGAATTGGGAATCCTAAAAGAGGCAGAATTGAGCAAATAAGCAAAATTTAAAAGACTTGCAGAACAAGTACCAAAATCGTAATATTACGAGGTAACTAACGAACCATTCATGCAGAGTCAAGACATTAATTCATCAAAACCAGAGGACGAAAATATAGTTGAGAATAAAGAATTAAACATTTGGGAAGCCTTGATTCCAGTTTTTGCACTGGTAGGTATGTTGGCTTACAATGTTTTTGTTTTTGGGGACGATGCCCTTAGTGGCTCCAACCAATTCATTCTACTCATGGGAGCAGCCGTTGCTGCAATTGTAGGTGTTTTTAATAAGGTCACTTATGACCAAATGTTGGCGGAAGTTGCGGAAAATGTAAAATCGACCACAGGGGCCCTAATCATTCTTTTGATGGTTGGGGCCCTTTCTGGTACCTGGCTGATCAGTGGTATTATACCATCAATGATCTATTATGGCTTACAGGTTTTGAATCCAACCATATTTTTAGCGGCCTGTGTGATTATTTGTGCCGTTATTTCAATTGCCACAGGAAGCTCTTGGACCACATCGGCCACCGTGGGTATTGCGTTGATTGGAATAGGTGACACCCTTGGCATATCACTGGGAATGACTGCGGGAGCAATCCTTTCGGGGGCTTACTTTGGAGACAAAATGTCCCCTTTGAGCGATACTACAAATTTAGCACCTGCAATGGCGGGTGGAGAATTGTTCAGCCACATCAAATACATGTCCCTCACCACCATCCCAACCATCTCTGTTACCTTATTGGTTTTTATCATAATGGGGATTTCCATTGATACCACGGGATCTGCCGACACACAAGCCATATTGGATTCCATAGACCATACCTTCAACATCAACGGATGGTTGTTTTTGGTGCCTGTTGCGGTGATACTACTGATATTAAAAAAAACCCCGCCACTTTTGGCCTTATTGATAGGCACCTTATTGGGAGGGGTGTTTGCCTTAATTTTTCAACCCGAAATAGTTATGGGAATAACCGGGGCGACACAAATGACCTTTGAGGCCGGGTATAAAGGTGTCATGAACGCCATTACTGTCAATACCAACATCGCCACCGAAAACGAAGCCCTTAATGATCTATTTTCATCAAAAGGAATGGCCGGAATGTTGGGCACCATTTGGTTAATTGTTTGCGCTATGGTCTTTGGTGGTATTATGGATGGTATTGGAGCACTCGCCAGAATAAGTAGCGCACTTTTAGGTATGGCAAAATCTACCTTTAGTCTATTTGCAAGTACTGTGGCCAGTTGCCTGGCGTTGAACGTTACCGCTTCCGACCAGTATTTGGCCATTGTGGTTCCGGGTAAAATGTTTGCCAAGGCGTATAGGGACAAAGGTCTGGCCCCTGAGAACTTAAGTAGAACCTTGGAAGACTCTGGTACCGTAACATCTGTACTGATCCCCTGGAACACTTGTGGAGCTTATCATAGCGGTGTATTGGGCGTTGGTGTTGGCGAATATTTCTTTTATGCCATCTTTAACTGGCTGAGCCCATTCATGACCTTGCTTTTTGCTGCTTTAAAGATAAAGATCAAACAATTGGCAACCTCTGAAAAACCTGCATAGTTTAATGCCGAAAAAAGAACTTATAACCTTGAACCAAATGGGTCATAGGATAATAATCGCAAATAACTGATTCTTTCTAAAATCCACAAAAATCAACTTCACAATGTGAGTGGGCGTATTTTGACAATCCCTTAAAATACACTCCCTGAAAATGCCAAGTCGGTAAGATTTTTAGCTTTATCCTATTGGCATTTATATAAATTATTCTTCCATAGTATTTTCCAATTCCAATGTCGCTTATGCGCAATATTAAACTGTAATTTTGCAGTAAGAAATTAATATTTAAACAAAAAAATATATGGCATTTGTAGGGAAAAAATTTCCAAATTTATCAGTGAACGCGATGAATGAATTGGGTGATACATTTAAGATCAATGTTTTGGAAGAGGCAAAAAACAACAACAAAAAGGTGTTGTTATTTTGGTACCCAAAAGATTTCACATTTGTTTGCCCAACCGAATTGCATGCTTTTCAGGCTGCTTTAGGAGAATTTGAAAAAAGAAACACTCTAGTTATAGGTGCTTCCTGTGATACTGCAGAGGTTCACTTTGCATGGTTGAGCACTTCCAAAGACAACGGAGGGATCGAAGGAGTTACCTATCCTATCTTGGCAGATAGCAATAGAAACTTAGCGTCTACCTTGGGTATCCTGGATATTACCAACGAACAGTACGATGATGAAACTGGGGTTGTAACCGTTGATGGTGACAACGTAACGTACAGGGCTACTTATCTAATTGATGAGGAAGGAACTGTATTCCACGAAGGAATCAACCATATGCCATTGGGAAGAAACGTAAATGAATACTTGCGTTTGGTAGATGCATACACTCACGTTCAAGAAAAAGGTGAGGTTTGTCCGGCCAACTGGGAAGAAGGTAAAGATGCAATGTCCGCCAACAGATCCGGGGTTGCCAATTATCTTTCTACTCACGCAAACTAAGTAAGGTATTTGTGATTACAGGCATGGAGCTTTTGCTCCATGCTTTTTATCAACTTAAAATTTGCAATAGTTATGATATTAGAATTGGAAAAAGATAATTTACAGGAGATCTTGGATAACAATGAGAACGTTGTGGTTCAATATTCTGCAACGTGGTGTGGCAATTGCCGTATTATGAAGCCTAAATTTAAAAAGGAGGCTACCACAAATGAAAACATCACATTTGTTATGGCTGATGCCGAGAAATTTCCAGAATCAAGAAAGCTTGCCAACGTTGATAATTTACCAACTTTTGCGGCCTTTACCAACGGGAAATTAAAGAATCAGGTTCAAACGAATAAATACGATGTTTTAAAAGAACTTATCAGTGAAGTTACCTATAATTAAACATCTCACATCCTTCATTGAAGAGAACGATGAAGATTTTGTGATAGAGACCATTGAGACTTTGGAAGCTCTTACAGAAGTATCTTCCTTAAAAGACGAAGAACTGGACGTCATTGGAGAACTCATCTCCAATATGTACGGTGCCTTGGATGTTGCCAAAGCCATAAAAGAGGGCACACCAAAAAAAGATGCCTTGAACCAATTTATGCAGCGCGTACTTGGTGCCATAGACAAATAATGGCCAAAACATAATGGTAAAAGTCCTTCAATAATTTGAAGGACTTTTTTTGTGGTCAAAAGCTCTGATTCATGCATATATTTTATAATTTCACCACAAAATTCAAAACCGCTCCAAATGGCAATAGTTACTTTAAAAGGAAATACTATCAACACCCTGGGTGAACTTCCTTCAATAGGATCATCAGCTCCTAATTTCAATTTGACAAAAACAGATTTATCACCTTCTACCCTTAGCAATTATATAGGAAAGAAAGTGGTTCTAAATATATTTCCAAGTATAGATACCGGTACATGTGCCCAATCGGTCAGACAATTTAACAAAGAGGCTTCTGAATTAAATAATACCGTGGTATTGTGTGTATCCAAAGACCTCCCATTTGCCCAAGCTCGTTTTTGTGGCGCAGAGGGTATTGACAAGGTAGAAATGCTTTCTGATTTTAGGGAAGGTAGTTTTGGTAGGTCCTATGGCTTAGAAGTTACCGATGGTCCACTACAAAGTTTACATTCTAGAGCGGTTGTCGTGATAGATGAAAAGGGACAAGTTGTGTACAATGAATTAGTACCTGAAATTGTGGATGAGCCAAATTACAAGGCTGCCCTAGAAGCCCTGATGAATGCCTAAAGAATCGTTCCTGAAAAACAGAATCAATGGGGTGCGTTATGCCCTCAGAGGTGCTTTATTGCTGATCCAGACAGAGGCCAGTATCAAGGTGCAGGTCTTTATTGCCATGGTCATGACCGCAGCGGGGTTCTATTTTGAAATTTCAAATACAGAATGGATATTACAGATCTTTGCCATTGCCTTGGTCCTAGGGGTAGAAGGGCTCAATACTGCTATTGAAAAATTAGCCGATTTTGTACAGCCAGAATTTGATCCTAAAATAGGATTAATAAAGGATATCTCCGCAGGAGCAGTAATGTTGGTGTCTGTTGCAGCAACCATAATAGGACTGATCATTTATTGTCCTAAAATTTTTTAAAACTAATGTAGATTCGGCTTCCGTACTAAATTCGTAATTTAGCCGCTAAGAATATAAGATTTAATGGCAAAAAAGGTAAAAAAGTCAAAGCCTACCGCTACTAAAAAAGGACGGTCACTGAAGTTGTCCAAAAAGAATAAAATAATATTGGGAAGCCTATTGATGCTTTTCAGTATAGCCTTGTTTTTTTCTTTTGTCTCCTTTTATTTTACCTGGCAGGCAGACCAAAGCCTCTTGAGTGAGTTCTCTGACCGTAACGAGGAAGCGAAGAACCTCCTTAATAAATTTGGGGCAGCCATCAGCCATTTTTTTGTTTATAAGGGTTTCGGCCTGGCCTCCCTGATATTCACTTTTCTATTTTTTATTACCGGATTGCACCTATTTCTCAGCCTTGACAAAAAAGGGTTGGTACGAAAATGGATCTGGGGTCTGGTCTTCATTATCTGGATTTCCATTACCCTTGGGTTCTTTGCAGAAAAAAGACCCTTACTAGGTGGGATCGTTGGCTATGAAATGAACGATTTCCTACAGGACTATACCGGAAAGATTGGCGTATTCCTTCTGTTATTGTTCGGACTGACGGTTATTCTGGTCCGCTTGTTCCATTTTACGCCAGAAGCCATCATCGCTTATTTCAAACAAAAAAGCAATTCTCTCGCGACCGACCTTAAAAGAAAACCTTCTACCATAACAGATGAAAGCGACTTAGGGGACATATTACCTGAGGAGGAAGTAGCCCCTCAGATCATTGACACCTACACCCATAAAAAGGATATCCCACCATTGGAATTGGATGATGCCGATGATGACTTCAAAGTAGAAGTTGGCAAGAGTGAGGACGAAGATGATATCGCCATGGAAGTGGCAAAGATCAAAGAAGAAGAGGAAGATACCGATCTTTTATCCAATAAATTGGTGGAGGATTTTGGAGAGTTTGACCCAACCCTGGAATTGGGCAACTACAAATTTCCAACCATAGAATTATTGGACCAACACGGAGTTGGTGGTGGCATTACCATCAACCAGGAAGAGCTGGAGGAAAACAAGAATAAAATTGTGGAGACCTTGCGGAACTATAAGATTGGTATCGCGCAGATCAAAGCAACCATTGGTCCAACCGTGACCTTATATGAAATAGTACCGGAAGCTGGGGTGCGTATTTCCAAAATTAAGAACCTGGAGGACGATATCGCCCTCTCCCTAGCGGCGTTGGGAATCAGGATCATTGCCCCTATCCCTGGAAAAGGTACCATCGGTATTGAAGTTCCAAATAAAAACGCCACAATCGTATCTATGCGGTCTGTGATAGCATCGCCAAAATTTCAAAAGGCAGAAATGGAATTGCCCATTGCCTTTGGAAAAACAATTAGCAACGAGACCTTTGTAGTGGATCTCGCTAAAATGCCCCATTTATTGATGGCGGGTGCCACGGGACAAGGAAAATCGGTAGGACTGAACGCTGTATTGACTTCCCTACTCTATAAAAAACACCCTGCAGAGGTGAAATTTGTACTGGTAGATCCGAAAAAGGTAGAATTGACCCTATTCAATAAAATTGAAAGACATTACTTAGCAAAGCTTCCCGATGTTGAGGAAGCAATCATAACGGATAACACAAAGGTCATCAACACCTTGAATTCCCTTTGTATTGAAATGGACGATCGTTACGAGCTGCTGAAGCTAGCCATGGTCCGAAATATTAAGGAGTACAACACTAAATTTAAGGCAAGAAAATTAAACCCTAATGATGGACATAAGTTTCTACCCTATATCGTTTTGGTCATAGACGAGTTCGCTGATCTTATCATGACCGCCGGCAAGGAAGTAGAGACCCCAATTGCCAGATTGGCACAATTGGCAAGGGCTATTGGAATACATTTAATCATAGCCACGCAGAGACCATCGGTGAATGTTATTACAGGGATCATTAAAGCCAACTTCCCTGCCCGTATTGCCTTTAGAGTAACCTCTAAAATTGATTCAAGGACCATCTTGGATGCCCAAGGTGCCGATCAACTTATTGGTAGAGGGGATATGTTGTATACCCAAGGGAATGATGTTACCCGAATTCAGTGTGCCTTTGTGGACACTCCAGAGGTGGCCAAAATAACGGAATATATTGGATCGCAGCGCGCATACCCCGAGGCGCATATACTACCTGAATATGTTGGTGGAGAGGATTCTGGCACGAGTCTTGATAATGACATATCCGAAAGGGACGCCATGTTCAGAGACGCCGCAGAAGTAATCGTGGTAGCTCAGCAAGGATCTGCATCATTGATACAGCGAAAGCTCAAGCTGGGCTACAACCGTGCAGGCCGCATCATTGATCAGCTAGAGGCTGCAGGAATTGTGGGCTCCTTTGAGGGTAGCAAGGCCAGACAGGTTTTGGTGCCTGACATGTACGCATTGGATCAACTATTAGAAAATGAAAAAAAATAACAACGTAATGAAAAAATTATTTGTATTGGCATTTGTAATGACCTCCACCTTTTCCATGGCACAGAGTGCTTCAAAGGCTAAGTCACTATTGGACGAAGTATACAACAAGGTGCAGAGCTATAAGAATATCCATGTGGAATTTAAGTATGCCCTTCAAAATACAGAAGCCAACATCAACCAGGAAACTAGAGGCGATGTCACCCTTCAGGGCGATAAATACCTATTCAACTATTTGGGATCACAACAATTGTTCGATGGGAAAAAAGTATATACCATTGTCCCTGAAAATGAAGAAGTAACCATCGAAAACAAATCTGAGGATGTGAATACCGTGACCCCTTCAAAAATGCTTACTTTTTACAAGTCGGGTCATAATTACGAATGGGATGTGCTTCAAAACATACAAGGAAGAAAAATTCAGTTTGTGAAATTGACTCCAATTGATACCCATTCGGAAATCAAATCTATTTTGTTGGGAATTGATATTGAGACAAAACATATCTACAGACTTATTGAAACTGGTAAGAACGGTACTAAGACCACCATTACTGTTAATTCTTTTAAAACTGACCAGCCTTTATCAAAAACCTTATTTACTTTTGATGAAAGTAAGTACAAGAACGAAGGGTACTATATTATAAGAAATTAAAAAGTTGAGGATACTAGACCGCTACATCCTATCGAGGTTTGTCTTTAATTTTGTCAGTTCGTTTGTCATTTTGATGTTTATCTTCATATTTCAAACCATTTGGCTCTTTATTGATGATTTGGCCGGTAAAGGACTGGATATTGCCATTATTGGCAAGTTCCTTTTTTACCTCATGCCCAATCTTACGGAAAAAGTACTCCCCCTGACCGTTCTACTTTCTTCCATTCTCACCTTTGGTAGCTTTGCAGAAAATTATGAATTTGCTGCGATGAAGGCCTCGGGAATATCCCTTCAAAGGGCCATGTTGCCCCTAATTGTCTTGGTGGTATTCTTAGGTGGGGTGACCTTTTATTTTGCTAATAATATTATTCCCGCTTCTGAACAAAAGATTTATAACTTAAGAAAGAACATTGCCAAAGTAAAGCCAGCGGTTGCCATCGCAGAGGGAGTCTTCAGTGATTTTGAAGGTACCGGAATGAATATTAAGGTCGATAAAAAATCTGGTGAGAATGACCGTTTCTTGGAAAATGTCATCATCCATAAAAAATCCAGGACCAATATCAACAATACGGTCATCAAGTCCAAAACTGGGGAGCTGGTCAGCAGTGAAGATTCGGATATTCTACAACTGGTACTCAGGGACGGACATTACTATGAAGATATAAAAACAAGGTCCAGCAGC
The DNA here is from genome assembly GCA_041602195.1 of Sediminicola sp. GTDB lineage: Bacteria > Bacteroidota > Bacteroidia > Flavobacteriales > Flavobacteriaceae > Sediminicola. The sequence goes on from JBFIGS010000021.1 coordinate 9,455, forward strand.
GATAATAAGAAACTCCCTTTTGCCAAATCAAATTTTGAGACCTATACCATGAACATAGATCTTTCCGAGCTCAATAATGTGGACATGGAGGAAGAAAGGGATGTGAGCACGGATAAAATGAAAAACATATCCCGACTTACAAAGGATATAGATTCCTTGAGGGAAGACAATATTAAAACCGTTGAGACTTTTTCTAAGAGCATTGCCAATAGAATGGGAGCATTTATCCCTCTTGCCAATCCGATGGATACCACCTCTTACAAAAAGCCTATTGACAGTCTTTTTGTGCCTCTTATGGCGGATCAATCCAAGGCACCGGAAATTCAAAAAGTGATAGACCTTTACGAGGAATGGCAACAGGCACAGCTTATAAGCTCCGCCAAAAATTCCACCAATAACATCTTGACCTCTGTGGAGGGCAAAAAACAGGAAATAGAAGTAAAATATAAAATTTACAACCTACATATCCTTTCGTTACATAAAAAATATGCCCTGGCATTATCATGTATCATTCTCTTCTTTGTGGGGGCACCGTTGGGCGCAATCATTAGGAAAGGTGGACTGGGACTACCCATGGTTATCGCCATCATCTTGTTCTTAACCTATTATTTTATTGGGGTGTTTGCAGGAAACTATGCTAAAGAAGGGAATATTCATCCAATCCTAGGCGCCTGGCTATCAACCTTGATCATGTTGCCATTGGGCGTATCCTTGACAAGAAGGGCAACGGCCGATAAAGGATTAATGAGTTTTGGAAATATTGCGGATTTTTTCAAACAGTCTTTCAAGAAAATTTTTACTACCGCAAAAAGTTAGAAATACCCATTATGGAACATAAGACACAGCTGAATACAATTGAAGAAGCTATTGAAGACATTAAAAACGGTAAGGTTATTATCGTGGTCGATGATGAAAATAGGGAAAATGAAGGTGATTTTTTAGCTGCAGCCGAACTGGTCACGCCAGAATTGGTCAATTTTATGGCCACCCATGGGAAAGGACTTATTTGTGCCCCCCTTACCGAAGGGCGCTGCAAGGAACTTGGACTCCATAGGATGGTGAACAACAATACCGATCCTTTGGAAACAGCGTTTACCGTATCCGTGGATTTAAGGGGGAACGGGGTCACCACCGGAATATCGGCCGCAGACCGCGCCAAGACTGTTATCGCCTTGACCAAAAATGAGACAAAACCCCATGACTTGGTTAGACCAGGGCATATTTTCCCACTGGTAGCCAAAGAAGGCGGTGTATTGAGAAGAACAGGGCATACGGAAGCAGCCATTGATTTTGCGCGTTTGGCCGGACTACAGCCTGCTGGAATCATTGTTGAAATCATGAACGAGGATGGGACCATGGCCCGATTGCCTCAATTATTGAAAGTAGCCAAAAAGTTCGACCTAAAAATTGTATCCATAGAAGCCTTGGTAGCCTATAGAATGGAACATGACAGTCTAATTGAAAAAAAGGAGGACTTCAATATCACCACCCGATTTGGGGAATTCAGGTTGAGAGCCTATAAACAGACTACCAACAATCAGATCCATATAGCACTTACCAAAGGTACATGGACCAAGGAGGACAAAGTCCTTACCAGAATCAATTCTACCCTGGTGAACAATGATATTTTGGGGACTTTGACCAATAATCCTGACAAGAAATTGGAGGATATGTTCAATGCCATCAATGCAGAAGGCAAAGGTGCCTTTGTCTTTATCAACCAGGAGTCGCAATCCCTCAACCTTTTAGGCCGACTTTCAGAGCTGAAAGAACTTCAGAAGAAAGGGATATTAAAAGCACCTAAGATAGATATGGATGCCAAAGATTTTGGTGTTGGGGCCCAAATATTACATGACCTGAATATTGCCAAGATCAAGCTACTGACCAATTCTGCCCAGACAAAGCGAGTGGGCATCGTAGGTTATGGTCTTACCATTGAGGAATATGTTGGATACTAAAGCCTATTTAAAATAGATTTCAATTACAGATTTTCACGAATAGTTTTGGCCATCGTCTCCGCGCGTTGTCGCACTTCCTCTTTGGTCCAGCCTAACTTGACCAGACAAGAGATTGTTCTGCCCATCCAATGATCAGATTTAGAGAAATCTGCCTTGTCATAATTAGGGAGTTGGTCGTATACTTTTGACGGCAGGAAACTAAGTGTTTTTAAGTGCTTTAAATGAGCCCATTTGCGGTGGTAGTGCCAATTGTTGTCATACCAATAAAAACAAGCATCCACCCCTGCCTTGGACAAGGAGGCATGTACCTGTCTTGCCTGGTCTTCAGTGGGAAGAAAGAAACTGATAAAAGAATAATTTTCTACTCCATTTTCAGGTACTGTCCTAAAGGTAATTTCGGGAATAGAGCTTAGCTCCTTTTTAAGGATGTTATAATGTTTTTCCTGTATGCCCAAAAAAGTATCTAGTTTCTTCAACTGTGCTACCCCAACAGCGGCGTGAAGTTCAGAAATACGATAGTTATACCCCAAAAAAGGATGGTCCTCTGCTCCCCTATCGCTTCCCACATGGTCATGGCCATGATCGGAATAATGGTCGGCATTTTTATAATACGTTTCGTCGTTGGTGATAAGGGCTCCCCCTTCGCCACAGGTGATGGTCTTTACATAATCAAAAGAAAAGCATCCCAAATCCCCATAACTGCCCAAAGGCTTCCCTTCGTAAGTCCCTCCAATGGCCTGACAGGCATCTTCCAACAATAACAGGCTATGTTTATCACAAAGATCCTTTAAAGCCCTTAAATTGGCCATAGAGCCGCACATATGCACCGGCATGACAACCTTGGTCTTGTTTGTAATTGCTTTTTCCACCGCTTTCGGCTCTAAGGTCAGGGTGTCATCAATATCCACCAAGATAGGAACTGCTCCCAATGCCAAAACGGCCTCAAAACTGGCTACAAAGGTAAAGGTGGGCAAGATCACTTCATCCCCTGCTCCTACTCCGGCACTTGCCATTGCCACGGTTAATGCAGCCGTACCGCTGCTCACCAACTGGGCGTGGTTCACTTTCATTCTTTTTGCAAGGGCTCGTTCCAGTTCCTTTGCTTTCCAATGGCCATTTCTTTTTCCATCAAAACCGTAACGCATTAAAACACCGGAATTGAGAACATCGTTAACTTCATCTCTTTCCTTATCTCCAAATAGTTCGAATCCTGGCATAAAATATAAATCGTAAAAAATTAGTTTAAATAAATAAGGGCACGTGAAAAGATAATAGCATTTCTAGGCTTAGGATATATATATAATACTATCCTTTAAAGGCCGCCTTACTTTTTTCATATCTGCAAACATATCATCTTGCGCCCTATACCCTACAGGGAGCACAAGAGCAGATGAAAGTCCATATTGCTCCAATTCCAATAATTCGTCATAGGCCTCAGGTGAAAATCCCTCCATGGGGCAGGAATCAATTTCTTCAAAAGCGCAGACCGTCAATAAATTGCCCAGGGCCAAATAAGCCTGATTGGTAGCCCAGTCCTTTACTTCTTTAATGTCTTTTTTCGAAAAAGAACTAACCAGGGCGTCTTCAAAAGGAGTTATAATACTTTCGCTGGTATTCCTGATATTTTTGACACGGTCAAAATATTTCACAATAAATTCCTTATCCACTACGCGTTCTATGCAAATGATAAGTACGTGGGAAGCTTGTGATACCTGTTGTTGTCCGTACGAACTGGCGACCAACTTTTCCTGTAGTTCCTTGTTCTGAACAACTACCATTCTAATAGGTTGTAACCCATAAGAGGTAGCCGTTAAATTGAACGCTTTTTTTAACCGTTCTATTTTATCGTTTGAAAGTATTTTTTCCGAATCAAACTTTTTTACGGCATAACGCCATTCCAAATTTTTAATACTGTCCTTCATTTTCCTTCCTATTAACGCGATGATCGAAAATCATGATTATAATAATATTGTTTTCAATTCTTTACAACTATCGGCCATTAATGTTACATGATATTGCAGATGCCTTCGCAAGGCACAAAATTAATCCTATTTTCTCAAAAATTTTTTGAATCCTAGAAAAAGATCTGCTGTGTAACAAATATACAAAGGGATAAAGCTAAGTTTTGCTTTAAGGTCCTTAAATCTTAGATCAGAAAGGGGTAAATATTTACCCTTAAAAAAATTCAAAAAAATATTTAGGGAATACAAAAAAGGTTTCTATATTTGCACCCGCTAAGATATTCTGGAGAAATGGCAGAGTGGTCGAATGCGGCAGTCTTGAAAACTGTTGAGGGTCACACCTCCGGGGGTTCGAATCCCTCTTTCTCCGCAAAAGGAAACCCATAACGAAAGTTATGGGTTTTTTGTTTTCTATAGCCTCCGAAGTTTACTTCGAGAAGGCGAAAGGAAACAAAAAACCAACACGCGAAGCGGGTTATGGTTTCCATGCTTGCCCAGGATTACCACAATCTGATGAACAAACGAAGCGTAGTAAATTTCATTATCTTCTTCCCGCTAATAACAACTTTATATGTCCCTGTTTCCAAATTGCCTAAATGAACGGCTAAAGTTTTCCCAAAATAAAGGAAGGAACGCCTAAAAAAGACATTGCAAGTAATTTGAAACTTTAACTGTACCATTTCTTTTGAATCCTACAGTTACATCCTCCTTACTTTAGACTTGCCACTCAAAAAAAGGGGATGGGCGGAACCTAATTTAATTAACTAAAAATCTTATATTTACAAAAGGGCCCTTATCCCATAAGGAAATCTAATGAAAACGTGTCCTAAACATACCTTTGTGTATTTGAAGCTAATAAGAAATATATTTATTGCTTAAACCTAAGAATTGAAAATCGACTTCCCCATAATCGCTATAGGTGCCTCGGCCGGAGGGTTAGAACCCCTTGAAACGTTTTTTGAAAATGCAGACCCTAAATCAGATTTTGCATACATTATCGTTCAGCATCTAGCACCCAATCATAAGAGTCTTATGGATGAGTTGCTATCGAGGCATACCGAACTGCCTATTCATGTTATAGAGGAGGGAATGGCTATTGAAAAGGGATATATATATCTGAATCCTCCAAAAAAGTTTATCGAAATCAGCAACGGTAAATTTGTTCTGAGTGAAAAGGAAGATCGGAAATTAAGTTTTCCCATTAGTAGTTTTTTTAGTTCCCTTGCCGAGTTTCACCACGAAAAAGCCTGCTCTATAGTACTGTCTGGCACAGGAAGCGATGGCTCAGAAGGCATTAAGTTTATCAAAGAAAAAGGTGGGTTGGTATTGGTTCAAAATCCCGATAGTGCCAAGTTCAATGGGATGCCTAATAATTCGATCAATACTGGTGTAGTTGATAAAATATGTGAGGTAGAATCAATGCACAAAGAAATAGATAATTTTTTCTTGAACAAAAACATCATAGAAAACGAATATCTGAATTCCACAACTGGACGCCCGTGGATTGCCAAGATATTAAAAAGCGTACTTAATCAAATTGACGTTGACTTTACCGGATATAAGCATACCACAGTTTCTAGAAGAATAAGTAGAAGAATGAGTTTATTGGGGTACCACCAGAAGGAAGAATACCACGAGTTTCTAAAAGATAATACAGCAGAGGCCCACTTACTATCCAAAGAACTATTGATTGGGGTGACCCGGTTTTTTAGAGACGAAGAAGCTTTTGAAGCCCTCAAGAACGAAGTGATTCCAAAACTCATCAAGGATAATATGGATACCAGGACACTTCGTATCTGGATTCCTGCTTGTTCCACTGGTGAGGAGGCGTACTCCATTGCTATTCTGATCAAGGATTATCTGCGTACCCACAAATTACAATTTAACGTTAGTGTTTTTGCTACAGATTTAGATAAGGAGTCCATTAGATTTGCAGCCAATAGGGTTTTTTCAGAAAACATAAGCGCGGAGATTCCCTCCGATTTATTGAATACCTATTTTATCTCCCAACGATCAGGGTACACCATAGTCAAGGAGATCAGGGAAATGATCATATTCTCGGTTCACAACATTATCCAAGACCCGCCCTTTAATAAAATAGACCTTATAAGTTGCAGGAATTTTCTTATTTACCTCAATGATAATACACAGCAAAAGCTATTTCTCTTATTTCAATACGCATTAAAAACAAAGGGTTTTTTATTTCTTGGATCGAGTGAGTCGTTGGGAGCTTCCAGCGATCAGTATATAGAATTTAACCAGAAATACAAAATATTCATCAACAAGGAAAATAAAAAGTTTATTCAAAGATTACATGCCGTAGGCAAAAAAAACAGGAACTATGATGAAAATTCGTCACCTGACCTTGCTGTAAAAAGCCCTTCCCACTTTAACAAGAGCAAACTTCTCATTGAAATTCAACATTCCCTCATACAGGAATATGTGCCAGACTCCATTGTCATAGATGAAAATTTCAATTTATTGCACACTACTGGTAATGCCAACCGTTGGCTGTATCTTCCCTCGGGCGAAGTGAGTACCAATGTGCTTAAAATGATGCCAGAGTCCATTTCTATGCCCATTGAAGTTGTCGTGAATAAGGTGATGCATACGGGCAAATCTATCACTTTAAGTGACATAGAACTTACGGAAGAGTTGAAAAATTATTACAGCGCCCAGAAATACATTAAAATACATATTCGCAAAAAAGAGTTAATGGAGGGGCTTGTTCATTTATTTATCACATTTGAGCCCCAAATAAACAAATCTGACCATCCTGAATCTGAACAGATCAGTGTAAGTGCGGCCTCGAAGGATAAAATTAATCTTTTACAAAGAGAACTCAGGGTAAACAGGGAGACGCTCCAAACTACCATTGAGGAATTGGAATCTAGCAATGAAGAATTGCAGGCCGCCAATGAGGAACTCCAAAGTTCCAATGAAGAGCTAGAGTCTGTTAATGAGGAGCTCTATACGGTAAATGCTGAATATGAACAGAAGAACTTACAGCTGACCGGAGCCAATGACGATTTGGACAACCTGATACAAAGTACGGAAATTGCCCTTCTTTTTCTCGATTCAAGTTTAAATATTCGGAAATTCACCCCGTCTATGACAAAAATACTGGAATTATTGCCCCTTGACATCGGTAGAAGTATCAGTCATTTTAGGGGCAAAATTCAACTTGAGGATTTCCTGGATCAAGTAGAAACGGTTTTGGAAAGCAGCATACCCTACGAGGCGAATATTAAAGATGTAAAGGAGCGGGAATACCTATTGAAAATCACCCCATTTACAACCAAAAAGAATGAGGTTCAGGGTATTGTTTTGGTATTTATAGATCTTACTCAGGCCAATAGTTTAAGAAAATCGATTGAAGTGTCCGATAGGGCCCTACTGGATTTAAAGTTAAAGCATGATCACCAAAGTGAGATCTTTGAGTTGATCTCCAATAACTTGAGGGATATGATCTTCATCGCGAACAAGGATATGGCAATTGAATATTGTTCTCCTTCCGGTGCCGATGTGACCGGATATCCCCTTGAGGAAATCTACAGCCTCAATTTCTTGGACAGAATACCTGAGCTAGAACATGTGAACCTTTGGAAAAGAGCCATTGCAGGTTCTCAAAACAACCAAGAACATGGATTGATCCAATTTAAATTCAAGACCCATCAAGGAAAAATCCGCTGGCTCGAGGCCAACTTGAAGCCATTGAACGCGACGGAATCCAAAAATACCAAAATCCTAATAACCGTACGTGACATCCATGAACGTATGCTCAGGGAGATTGAGTTCCAGAGAATGTCCCTTATCGCCGAACAAACTAGTAGCGCCGTAATAATTACCGATACAAGTGGCAAAATTTCATTTATGAATGAGTCATTCGAAAAAATGACCGGCTTCACAGAAGCAGAGGCATTGGGCAAAGTGCCCGGCCAATTCCTTCAAGGGGAGGAAAGTGATCCTGGACTTGTCCGCCTAATGTCCGTGTCCATCAAGAAGAGAAGAAACTTTGAGGTGGATATTATCAATTATACCAAATTGGGCCATAAATACCTCGTAAAGATACAGGCAGAACCTTTATATGATAGGGATAATAAATTTATTGGATATTTTTCCATTCAGAACGACATTACCAATCAAAAGGATCATATTGATCAAATCCATAAACTAAACAAAAAGATTAAAGAGCAGTTCCAAAAACTTGAAGAAGTGAACAAATCTTTAGAGGATTTCGCCTTTGTGGCATCTCATGACTTAAAAGCTCCCGTAAGAAACATCAATGGGCTTTTAGAAATAATAAAAAAGAAAGGTGATACTTTTGATTCGAAAAAAAGAGATGAATACTTTGACATAATCA
>JBFIGS010000022.1:0-17707 GCA_041602195.1 Sediminicola sp.
ACAGGTGTTCAAATCCAAAGAAGCTCCATCGATCTCTACATCTATCCCAATCCAATTTGGGGCATTTATTACCTTGGCAAAATATTCCGGATACCCATTTTTCCACCAACCAACACGGGTCTTGTCTGGATAATAAACCCCGGCGATATAACTTCCTTGAAAGGTGTGCCCTGAATACTGCTCCTCAAAATTGGCTCGTTGGCCCATGGCCCCGTTGCCAATACTAAACAGGCTTTCAGAAGATTTAACTTTCTCCTTATCAAATCCTTCTTCTATGATTGACCAAACATTTGGTATAATATAATCCTGGTTCATATTATTTAGTGGTTAGTTGTTTAATAAAATCTGTGCTTATTTCCGTAAAATCGTTAAAATTATATTGGGATTCCGTAAGTATCGAGGCGTCTCCTATACCTATGCTTACCATCCCTGCGGTATTTGCCGCCTGTATCCCAGCGAGGGCATCCTCAAATACCACACATTCTGTTGGTGCTACCCCAATATCCTTGGCCGCCAAAAGGAATACTTCAGGGTCGGGTTTTGCTTTTGTGACATTATTGCCGTCTACTACCACCTTAAAATAGGAAAGCAAGCCTACTTTTTTCAAAATGGGAATTGCATTTTTACTGGCAGAGCCCAAGGCCATGGGTATATTGTTGGCTTTTAGAAAATCAAGAATTTTAGGAACATCGGGAAGAATCTCCGATGCATCCATTTCTTCTATATAACTTAAATAATCTTCATTTTTTTCAATCATCCAGTTATCGAACTGTTCCTGAGTGGCATCCACCTCCCCAAGTTCCAATAAAATTTGCAAGCATCTTTTTCGACTGACTCCTTTGAATGCTTCATTCTGTTCTTCGGTAAATTCGAAGCCCAGTTCATCGGCCAGTTTTTTCCATGCCAGATAATGGTATTTCGCGGTATCGACTATAACACCATCCAAATCAAATATGAATCCTTTAATCACTATGTATAAATTAAGTTACAGCGCTTGGCTGATTAATTGTTGAATATCAATAATAACAACAACCTCCACCGAGGGTCTTTTCATTTTCATAAACAACGAAACGAAAAAAGACACCAAAAATTGGAACTTCCAATTTTCAGGGGAGATATGCCATCAAAAAACAAATAAAATGAGAAGTAATAATAGCTATTGATAGCTTCGCAAATATATAAATTTTTTCAACTTCTTATTTCCAACTATTGTCCTCAATAAGAATCAATGCTATAATTTTTAATTAGCTCAAGATATATCTTACTAGAATTCGGCCCGACCTAAATCATAGAATTAGGTTTATTAATCAAATCGGTCTAATTTATTGTGGACTCCCTTTCAATCAAAGTAGAATCCAAGATTTCGGTTCGGTAAACCTCTTCCTCTTCCTCATTTTCCACCTTATCGATCAACATTTGTGCAGCAATCGCCCCCATGCTTTCTCCATGTTGGGCTACAGCGCTGAGACTAGGGTTGGCATATTTGGATAGGGGTCCATCCGTAAAACCGATGAAAGAAACATCCTTTGGGATCTTCAACCCTTTTTTTTGTACCACCCGCATTCCATAAATGGCAAATATTTCATTTACACATAGGACGGCATCCATGGAAACCGTATCAAAAAAATGTTGAATTGCCGCTTCATCTATGCTTTCAAAAGGAAGGGTCAGCACTAAGTCCTTATTTATAGGGATACCTCCATCTTGCAGCGCCTGATAATAGCCCTCTGTTCTTGCATTGCTAACACTCAGGTTTTCAGTATTGATCAAAGCAATGTTGCGCCTTCCGCTATCTATCAACTTTTTAACCGCCTTATAAGCACTGTCCCTATCGTCTATGATTATTTTATCACATTCCACCTCATCTGTTACCCTATCGAACATGACCAAAGGGATTCCCTGATTGGTTACTTCCTTAATATGGTTATAGTCGTTTTTTGCTTGTGTCTCAGTAGACAATGACATTATAAAGCCATCAATACTGCCATTGGCCAACATTTCCATGTTAATAACCTCTTTGTCAAAAGATTCATCTGAAAGGCAAACAATCACATTATAACCCCTTTCGTTCGCATACTTTTCAACGCCACGGATCACAGTTGTAAAAAAGTGATGGACTATATTGGGGATAATGACCCCGATATTCTTGGTTCGTTTGTTCTTTAGGCTTATGGCTATATTGTTAGGCTTGTAATTGTAGAGTTTTGCGAAGGCCTGAATTCTATCTTTGGTATCCCTACTTATTTCCTCGCTATTTTTTAAGGCTTTGGAAACCGTAGAAATGGATACTCCTAATTCTCTAGCAATATGCTTAAGGGTTATTTTTCTTCTCAAAATGTTTTAATGATTTAAGGGAACAGCAGTTGTTGAATGTGAAAAATAGACATTAATAAGGTCTTAAATGTAAAAATGGATTTATTTAACAATTACAATCACAAAGTAAATAATCCTTCGATTTAGTCAGATAATTTTAACAAATATTTGATTAAATAAAAATTCATATATTTGTTTCACCTTACCACTTAACGAACTTTTGATGAATAATTTACTGATTACATAATTTAGTGCAGCTAAGTTTACGAGTATAATATTTTAACCTAAGTTATCAACACGAAACCGTTTTCGTAAAATTCTATTCGAACTTCTTAGCTATTTTAACAAATATTTTACATAAGTTTAACCTGGAATTGAAATTAACTAAACTAAAATTACTTATTTATGAAGATTACGCTACTAAAAAGCTTATTGCTTGTTGGGGCATTTTTATGCTTTGGACTTGCAAAAGCTCAGACGGTATCAGGTACTGTTTCTGATGCCAGCGGCCCTTTACCTGGGGCCAGTGTTTTGGTAAAGGGAACTACCAACGGTACACAGACAGATTTTGATGGCAATTACACATTGAATAATGTGGGAAGTACAGCTACATTGGTTTTCAGCTATATCGGCTACAAACCATTAGAGGTTGCTGTAAACAGTAGAACTACTATCTCGGTAACACTTGAGGAAGATGCGCAGGCATTGGATGAAGTTGTTATTATTGGATATGGTACAACTACAGTTAAAGATGCAACAGGATCTGTAACATCTGTTACAGCTGCCGATTTTAACGGTGGTGCCATTGCTTCTCCAGAACAGTTGATACAAGGTAAAACTGCAGGTGTCAACATTCAACAGACAAGTGGTGAGCCAGGAGCAGGAATCCAATTGAACATTCGTGGCTCCAACTCTGTAAGGGGTGACAACAGCCCATTGTTCGTTGTTGATGGTGTGCCATTGGCTGGAGGTAATACTTCTCCAGGTGGTGATACCGGAAGCGGTGGAAGTGCTGTAAAAAACCCATTGAATTTCTTGAACCCATCGGATATCGAAAGCATCAGTATTCTTAAGGATGCTTCCGCAACTGCGATCTACGGTTCTAGAGGTGCAAACGGTGTTGTTATCATTACAACAAAAAGTGGTAAAGGAAGTACAGGAGGAAAATTTGAATTCTCTTCCACTCTAAGTATCGCTACACCTGCAAATAGTTATGACTTACTAGACAGAGATGAATATTTGAGCGCTGTTACCCAATTTGGAGGTAATGCAGCTTCAGTTGATTTTGGCAACAATACAGATTGGCAAGAATTCTTGACAAGAACTGCTGCTTCTCAAAACCAAAACTTATCCTATTCCAACAACTACGGTAGCGGTAACATACGTGCTACTTTTGGATATGGCAAACAGTTTGGTGTTGTTGAAAAATCTAGCTTGGAACGTATTACTGGTAGATTGAACATTTCTCAAAGGTTTTTGGATGACAAATTAACTTTAGGACTACAAACCAGTATCTCACGTGTTAATGATGAGACGGCACCTTTATCTGGTGGCGCTGGTTTCCGTGGAGATATCTTAGGAGCTGGTTATTCGGCCAACCCAACATGGAGTACCGATCCTAACTTCTCAGATGGAGGAACTCAGATATTACCTGCCAACTATTTGGCTTATACCCAGAATGAAACATTTACCAACAGAGTTTTGGTAAACGGTTCCATAGATTACAAATTTACTCCTGAACTTTCAGGTAAGTTAAATATGGGTTATGACAAATCAGAAGGTGAGAATACTTCAGTTATTTCTGGTGACGTTCAAAACTTTACCGGTATAGAAGGACAAGGATTTGGAGTGTTCAATACTCTTAACAGAGAGAATCACTTATTGGAAGCTACGCTGAACTATAAGAAAGAATTTGAAGATTCAAGTTTTGATGCATTGGTAGGTTATTCCTTCCAAGACTTCAACGTTAGCGGTAGAAATTCAGCTGCTAGAACTTTCTCCACCACCGATTTAAATCAAATGGGTGCTGATTTAAGAGAAACTGTTAATGGAGCTGCAAATATTATTGATGGTTCTTACCAACAATACTACTATGGCACTAATACTAATGGACTACTTGTGAACAGACTGCAGCCAGCAGTTGTATCCGGGGAGAATGTTGGTCTAGGTTTTAACCGATTGGTAGCCGCAATGACCGCAGATACTTTCAACAACACAGATGAATTACAGTCATTCTTTGCCCGTTTAAATTATACTATCTCCAATAAATATCTATTTACTGGAACTGTTAGAGCTGATGGTTCTTCTAGATTTGGTCCAGAAAATCAATACGGATATTTCCCTTCTGGAGCTTTTGCTTGGAAGATGAGTGAAGAAGATTTTGTCGGAGATGCCGTTTCTACCTTAAAACTAAGGTTAAGTGGTGGTATCACTGGTAACCAAGACGGATTAGGATATGGTAACTTTGTTGCAAGACAGCGATTCGGAGGCCTTGGTATCCAAAACGATAACGTAGTGAACCAAAACGGTCTGGCAATTGTTGCAACTGACGTTCCTGATTTGAAATGGGAATCAACTTTGAACTTTAACGTAGGTCTTGATTTCGGATTTAACAATGACAGACTATCAGGTAGCTTAGATGTTTACCGTAGTGAAACAACTGATCTTATATTAAGAACTCCTCCTGCAGCACCTGCAGTGGATCCATTCCAGTTTGGTAATGTTGATGCTACTATCTTAAACCAGGGTATTGAATTTTCACTTGGATATGATTTTATTCAATCTGCAAATACTACATTCTCTGCTAACTTTAACATAGCATACAACCAAAACGAAGTACAGGATTTCGCTAGTGCAATTAACACTGGTGAGATTAATGGACAGGGTCTTTCTGGAGCCTTTGCACAGCGTTTTGAAGCTGGTAGATCTTTGTTCTCTTATTATATGGCGATCTTTGAAGGATTTGACAGCAATGGCTTTCCAATTTACCAAGATGTGGATGGCAATGGAACAGGAGATCCTATCGCAGATCAAACATTTGTTGGTGAGGATGCCTTACCAGATGTTACTTCTGGATTATCTTTAAACTTTAGAAGTGGAAACTGGGATGCATCGACTTATTTTTCAGGTCAGTTCGGATTCTCTGTTTACAACAACACTGCTAACGGCTTCTTCACAGGAGGATCTATCGGAAACGCTAGAAACGTAACTCAAAATGTTGTTACTAGCGGTGAAGATGGTGGAGCTTCTGCAGACGTTTCAACAAGATTCCTTGAAAAAGGTGATTTTGTAAGATTACAGAGTGCGTCCGTAGGTTATAATGTACCATTAACAGGTGAAGGCTTGTTCAAGACTTTACGTTTATCCGTAACAGGTCAGAATTTATTCTTAGTTACAGACTACAGCGGACTTGATCCTGAAGTTACAACGGCTACTGGTGATTTAGGTTCTGGTGTACCAACTAGAGGAATCGACTGGGCGGCGTATCCAAATCCAAGAACAATAACCTTTGGACTTAATGCATCCTTTTAATTAAAAAATTGAATATCATGAAAAGAAATCAATTCAAAATATATTTTCTAACTATAGCGTCTGTGATAGGCCTCACCGCCTGTACCAACCTAGAAATTGAAGAAACCGACTCTATTATCAGTGAAGGCTTCCAAGGGTTGGCAGATCCAAGCTCAACGGTTGATGAACTATACAACCGTGTTGGTGGACAATATGGAGACCAAGCAAATTTCTTTGCACTCCAAGAAGTAACAACAGATGCAGCTCTAGTTCCTACAAGAGGAACTGACTGGGGTGATAATGGTTTATGGAGAGTACTTCACAACCATTCATGGAACGGAGAACATGCCTTTATCGGTACTGTTTGGAACCAGTTCAATGCAAACCAGTTAATTGCTTCCCAAGTATTGGACTCAAGAAGTAACCCAACTGCAGCCAACATAGGTGATGCAAGTTTTATGAGAGCCTACAGCATGTGGGTTATCTTGGATAACTACGGACAAGTTCCTTTTAGGGATACATCTTTACCGTCATCAGCTTTACCAGAAGTATTATCTGGACAAGCTGCTCTAGATGTTATTTTAGCAGACCTAGATCAGGCCATTGCTAATTTACCAACTACAAATGCCGGTACAGGCGCAGCACTTAATAGAGCAAGCAAAGCTGCCGCTCGTCATTTGAAAGCAAAAGTTCTTTTGAATAAGCACATTTACCTTGGTACTAGTGCCGATTCTGGCGATATGGCCCAAGTAATTTCTTTGGTTGATGCTATTGCCGCAGATGGATTTGCTCTTCAAGCAGGTTTCTTTGACTTATTCAGACAAGAAGCTGATAATGAAACTATCTGGTCTTTGACATCTTTGGCTACAGGTAACAGAATATTCAACGGACTACACTACAACTCCACAGCTATTGGAGGTGGTGGTTGGAACGGTTTCAGTACGTTGGCAGAATTCTACGACCTGTACGAAGGAGATGCTAACAGCAACAGAGTTGATCTTAACGGAAATCCATTGGATGGCCAAGAAGAAAGACGTGGTGGAGTACCTCCAGCAGGTAAGCCATTTACTGGTGCCGCAGGAACTACTGACAATGGTGGTCTTGAAGATGGATCAAATGTTGGTTTTGGTTACTTAGTTGGACAACAATACGCTTTAGATGGCACACCTTTAAAAGATAGAGCTGGTGCCCCATTGACCTTCAAAAGAGATTTTAAAGATGGGCAAGGTAATACTAGCTTTATCAACAATGATGAAACCACAGGAATTCGTGTAATGAAATACAACCCGAGATACGGTGGTGGTTTTGTAGGTCACGAAATTGTATTCCGTTATTCAGATGCTTACTTGATGAAAGCAGAGGCCATGTTACGTAGTGGACAAGATCCTACTGCTATGGTAAATGCACTTCGTCAATTAAGAGGTGCCAACCCACTTACTTCTGTAGGTGAGCAGCAACTTTTGGATGAAAGAGGTCGTGAACTATTCCAAGAAGTTTGGAGAAGAAATGACATGATCCGTTTCGGACAGTTCAACAGAGATTGGTTATTTAAAGAACCAGGTGAAATTGGAAACACAGCTCGAAACTTGTTCCCAATCCCTCCAACTCAATTGTTGGCAAACCCTAACTTGGTTCAGAATCCTGGATATTAATCCAACCTAACATACTAAGTTTAAAAACCCTGACTAAATTAGTCAGGGTTTTTTTATGCACAACTATTTCAATTAAACTAGAATACAGTAGCAATCCTTTCAGTTTCTTTGATTAGAACCACGACAATAAAATAACTATTTTAACAGAATCTAGTTGAAAAAATTATACTATTCATCTTCCATGCTAAAAGCAGATTAAGTATCTTGTCCACCTCATATTAAGAGTAATGAACAGGATTTTTGGGCATTTAATATTATTTACCATACTACTATCTGGATGCCAAAAAAATGAACATAAGAGGTTTATAAAATTAGACACCTCAAAAACGGGAATTAATTTCACTAATACCCTAAAAGAGACTCCGGAATTAAATATTCTGAACTACTTGTATTTTTACAATGGAGCAGGAATAGCAGCTGCCGATTTTAATAATGATGGCCTAATTGACCTCTATTTTACAGCCAATCAAGGCGAAGATCAAATCTATATGAACCTTGGTGGAATGAAATTCAAAAACACCACTGCCATCTCCCAAATTAAAAATCAAGGGAATTGGACTACCGGGGTAACACATGTTGATATAAATAATGATGGTCTACTGGATATCTATGTCTGCAAAGTAGGTGATTTTAATGGCATTACAGGCAAAAACCTGCTGTTCGTTAATCAAGGAGTTAATTCAGATGGTATTCCTGTATTCAAGGAAGACGCGGCCAAATATGGACTTGATTTTATTGGATTTTCTACCCAAGCCGCTTTTTTGGATTACGACCTAGATGGGGATCTAGACATGTTTCTTATGAACCACTCTGTACATCCCAATAGCACCTACGGAAGGGGATCTCAAAGAGAATTTATGGATCCAAAGTCTGGTGATCGTTTCTTTAAGAATGAAAATGGCAGCTATGTAGACTCCTCCGAAGAAGTCGGAATTTTTCAAGGCAGAATCGGTTATGGATTGGGGCTGGGTATCAGTGATCTCAATAATGATGGTTTTCCCGATATATATGTTGGTAATGATTTTTTTGAAAATGATTACGTATACATCAACCAGACTGATGGCACTTTTAAAGAACTCATCACTAAAAATGATTTAAGTTTTGGGCATACTACACATTATTCCATGGGGAATGACATTGCCGACATTAACAATGACGGTCTAACAGATATTATGTCCTTGGATATGCTGCCCGAAGACTTGGAAACCTATAAAACCTCTGGCCTGGAATATGCTTATCCTACCTACCAATCGTATTTAAAAAATGGGTATTCCCCCCAATTTATGCAGAATACAATGCATCTAAATTTGGGCAATAATACATTTAGTGAGATTGGGCATTTGGCTGGATTAGCCGCTACAGAATGGTCTTGGGGCGTTCTATTGGCAGATTTTGACAATGATTCCTTTAAAGATGCATACATCTCCAATGGCATAAAAAAAGCAACCAACGATATGGATTTCATTAGTTTCATCGCAAATGAATCTATTCAAAAAAGACTGGATAAAGGCATGTCTGCTGCTGACATGGAGTTCATCAAAGATATCCCTCAAAAGAAGGTTGCCAATTATTTTTTTAAGAACAATGGTGATCTATCATTTCAAGACGTTTCATCGGACTGGTTCAACAAAGATCCTTCATTTAGTAACGGATGTGTTTATGCCGACCTGGACAATGACGGCGATCTCGATATTATTGTAAACAACATTGATGAAGAAGCGTTTATACTAGAAAACCAAACCCAATCCAAGGATCAATCTAATTACTTGGAAGTAATCCTGGAAGGGGCATCCAACAATAAATTTGGCATAGGCACCAAGCTAATGGCCTACACTCCAAACGGAACCATTTACCAGGAACACTTTGTGACCAGGGGTTATCTATCTGCCGTTCCCAATATTCAACATATGGGCCTTGGAACCATCACAAACATAGATTCCCTTAGGGTAATTTGGCCTCAAGGAAAAACGCAAATGCTCTATAATATAAACGCCAACAATAGAATAACATTAATAGCGTCGGAGGCAACCAATACTTACGCATACGCTACATCCAAGAGCACCAATTCCTATTTTTCCAATACGGAAAATATGATTTCCTTTATTCACAAGGATCCTTCAACATTAGAATTCAATAGGGATCCCCTTATTCCCTATGCCAACACTAATGAAGGGCCAGAAATCTCGATTGGGGACATCAATAAGGACAATCGGCAGGACATTTTTATCGGCGGTGCAAAAACACAGGCCTCTCAATTATTTATTCAGAATAAGGAAGGTGGTTTTAGTAGTGTACAGGACGATCTATTTCTTCAAGATGCCCTTAGTGAAGATATTTCCCATGTTTTCTTTGATGCTAACGGTGATACCTGGGAAGATCTTCTTGTTGTAAGCGGTGGAAATGAATTTGAAAGTGGCCCGAGGCTTCGTCCAAGACTTTACCTTAACCAAAAGGGAACATTCATAAAAGACAGTCTGCAATTTCAAAATGTAGCGTTCAATGCTTCCAAAGTGAAGGTGAAAGATATAGACAATGATGGCGACCTAGATGTCTTGATATCCTCAGATCAAATCCCCCTAAAGTTTGGTGAACCGGCACGTCAATTCATTTTCTTGAATGATGGCAAGGGCACTTTTTCCCAACCCAAATCGGATAATTTTAAAAGTTTCACGGAGCTGCCAAATGTGAAGGATTTTATATGGGCCGATATTGATAACGACGGAAAGGAAGAGCTTATAAGTGTTGGCTATTGGGCACCTATATCTATATTGAAAAATGTAAATGGCAGATATGTTCCTTTTAATTCATCTGAATTACAAAAATCCAACGGATGGTGGAACGTTGTTGTGGCGGAAGATTTTGACAAGGATGGTGACATAGATCTTGTGGCAGGGAATTGGGGCTTAAACAGCAGGTTAAAAGCCTCAAAAGAAAAGCCTTTAACGTTATATAGATCAGATTTTGATGAGAACGGATCTATAGAACCTCTGGTCACCTATTATGAAGGGAACACAGAAACACCCTTCGCATCAAAAGATGAATTAGTCAAACAAATGCCATTTCTTAACAAGGAATATTTATCATACAAACGATTTGCCAAAGCCACTTTATCGGACCTATTTTCCGAACAAAAATTGGAAAATGCCCAAAAAAAGCAAATCTTTGAATTGAAAAGCATGTATTTTGAGAATGATGGTTCAGGCCATTTTACTCCCAAAGAACTACCGTTAATAGCCCAGTCATCCACAACCCATGACATTTTAATAGATGATCTAAATTTGGATGGCTATAAAGACATGGTATTCGTTGGGAATACCTTTGAAATAAGCACTCAATTAGGTAGGTTGGATGCATCACATGGCCTAGTTTTGATAAATGATAAAAAAGGGGGCTTTTATTGGGCTCGAAATCAAGATTTCGATATTTCAGGTCCCGCTAGAACAATACAAAAAATAATAATAAATAATAGGGAACATTATATTGTTGGAATGAACAATGCGTCTCCTGTATTCTTGATCAAAAACAGGAAGTAATCAATATGAAACGAAGTAATAAAACAATACTAGCAATCCTAATCGGGGTTTTAGGAATTTCTTTAAGTTGCACCTCCAAAAAGGAAGATAAGGCAAAAGATGCCGATAAAGCCCCTACGCTATTTACACTTCTCTCTCCTGAGCAAACGGGGATCGATTTTATCAACCATATTGAAAACAAAAAGAATTTCAATATTTTCAAATACCGCAACTTTTATAATGGCGGCGGGGTTGCCATTGGAGATGTTAACAACGACGGATTGGTTGATATATATATGACCGCCAATATGGGCCCAAATAAATTATACCTCAATAAAGGAAATATGAAATTTGAGGACATTTCTGCTTCAGCTGGGGTAGAAGGCAGTAAACCTTGGTCTACAGGGGTCGTAATGGTAGACATCAATCAGGATGGGCTTTTGGATATATATGTCAGTAATGCAGGCAATATGGAAGGCAACAACCATGATAATGATCTATACATCAACAATGGAGATCTAACCTTCACAGAAAAAGCCGCTGAATACAACTTGGCCAAGACAGGGTTTTCTACCCATGCCTCATTCTTTGACTATGACAAGGACGGTGACCTAGATGCCTATATCCTAAACAACAGTAATATCCCGGTAAGCAGTTTGGGATATGCAGAACAACGCGATGTAAGAGCCCAAGATTGGGAGGGAGTTCCAGACATATTTAAAGGTGTGGGGGATATGCTTTTGCGCAATGATAATGGTGTTTTTGTTGATGTAAGTGAAAAAGCTGGAATCTACGGAAGTCTTATCGGGTTCGGATTGGGAGTCATGATTACTGATATCAACAAAGATCTAGACCCAGATATTTATGTTTCCAACGATTTTTACGAAAGGGATTATCTCTACATCAACAACCAAGACGGTACATTTACAGAGGATATAAAAGGATGGACCTCCCACCTATCGCTTTCTGCCATGGGTGTGGATATGGCAGACATCAATAATGATGGTAATGTGGAGATATTTATAACTGATATGTTGCCTGAAGCCGATGAGCGTGTAAAATCTGTCATGGAATTTGATGGGTACGATGTATTTAAGCTCAAACAGGAAAAAGATTTTTATCAGCAGTACATTCAAAATACCCTTCAACTAAACAATGGGAACGGGTCCTTTTCTGAAATAGCCTATTTCAGTGGTGTTGATGCCACGGATTGGAGCTGGGCCGGTTTGCTTTTTGACATGGACAATGACGGTTTCAGGGATATTTATATTACCAATGGAATAAACCACGACCTGACGGATCTTGATTTTGTTGACTTCTTCGCCAATGAGATCATTCAAAAAATGGCACTTACGGGTAGGAAGGAATCCATAGACTCCATTATCAACAAAATGCCCATAAAGCCACAGCCCAATTTTGCATACAAGAACAATAAGGATCTTACTTTCTCTAACGCCAACAAAGATTGGGGTTTTGAAATACCAAGCATGTCCAATGGGGCAGCCTATGGGGATTTGGATAATGATGGCGACCTGGACCTGGTGGTGAACAATGTAAATATGCTAGCCTTTGTTTATGAAAACCAGGCCAATACACTTACAAAGAACCACTATATAAAATTAAAATTCAAAGGACCGGATAGCAATAGGTTTGGTGTAGGTGCCTCGGCAACGCTCTACCATGCCGGAAATGTTGTCTATCAGGAATTGATCCCCTCAAGAGGATTCCAGTCTTCTATGGATTACACCATGACAATGGGATTGGGAAGTTCAAAAACCATAGACTCCCTAAGGATCATTTGGCCTGATGATATGACCCAAAAAATGGAAAATATTACTGCCGATCAGACCATTACTTTTGATCACAAACAAGCAACTTCACGCTATAAGGTTCCTAATCCCAAAGCCATAAAACCTATGTTGGAGGAAATAAAGAACAACTCCCTTATAGCCCACAAGGAGAACAGTTATAACGATTTTGTGTATGAAGGATTAATTTATAAACTATTGTCCCAGGAGGGTCCAGCTCTAGCTGTTGGAGACATTAATGGGGATGGCCATGAGGATATCTTTATGGGCGGAGCCAAAGGTCAAGCTGCAAGCATTTATAACCATTCCGGAAATGGGAAAATAACACCCGTGAGTCAAAGAGTATTTGAGGAAGATGCCGAATATGAAGATACCGCTGCTGCCTTTCTGGATGTGGATGGCGACAAAGATTTAGATCTAATCGTAGGATCAGGGGGCAATCAAGTGGGAGAGGAAATGACGTACCGCAGCCGCCTCTATATCAACAACGGAAAAGGTGTCTTTACAAGGTCGAAAGAATTACTCCCATCCACCTTTAAAAATATTTCCACCATTGCCCCTAATGATTTTGATGGAGATGGGGATATGGATGTGTTCATTGGCTCCAGGAGTGTTGTGGGCACCTATGGCGTAAACCCCGATCATTTGTTCCTTGAGAACAACGGGGATGGCACTTTTAAGAATTCTACGGAGCGTCTGGCCTATGACCTTAAAGACGCCGGCATGATCACCAATGCTGTATGGGCAGATATGGATGGGGATAAGAAACAGGACCTTGTTACCGTATCGGAATGGGGAACTCCAAACATATATAGAAATTCGGGAAGGCGCTTAGCTAAATTACCCACCACATTGGATAGTCTTCATGGGCTTTGGAATGTAGTAGAAGTTGCCGATTTGGATAACGATGGTGACAACGATCTGGTTTTGGGCAATCAAGGAACAAATTTACATTATAGGCCTACCCCCAATAATCCTATGAAAATGTGGATCAACGATTTTGATGGCAACGGCACCATAGAGCAGATTGTAACCTTACAGGAAAATGGAAAAGATTATCCATTACATCAGAAAAAGGAGCTGACCAATCAGATGGTTTCCTTGAAGAAAAAAAACCTAAAAGCTTCTGAATACGCAAAGAAGACTATTGATGAATTATTTCCTAAAGAAGTATTTAAAAACTCAATAATGAAACAATCGGCTATTGCCGAATCGGTCATTGCGATAAATGAAGGAGGTGGGAAATTTACAATTAAAGTACTTCCTACTAGAGTACAATTGTCCTGCATTTGTGGCATTTCCTGTGCAGACATCAATCAAGATGGATATTTAGATCTTATCATGGGTGGGAATAATTTTGAATTTAAACCACAATATTCAAGACAGGATGCCAATTTTGGCAATGTATTATTAGGTAACAAGGACCTGAATTATACATGGCAAGATTATAACAAAAGTGGTTTTTTCATTAGGGAAGAAATCAAACACCTAAAGCAATTTAAGGACCGTAATGGCAAGACCTACTTAATTGCGGCATTAAACAATACACAACCCAAGATATACAGGCTAAATGAATAAGAATATTGTCGTTTCCATTTTTATATTGTTGCTAATAGGTTGTGGCAAAAAAGAGGGTGGGTTATTCATGAACCCATCACCTGAAGAAACCGGTATTACCTTTAGCAATACCCTAACTGAAACCAATGACCTAAATATATTGGACTACCTCTATTTTTACAATGGTGGAGGGGTTGCCATTGGGGATATTAACGGAGATGGTCTTGCAGACATTTATCTTTCTGGAAACCAGGTCAAGAATAAACTTTACATCAATAAAGGCAATCTTACTTTTGAGGATATCACGGATAAAGCTGGGGTAGCTGGCAAAAGCACTTGGAATACTGGGGCCGTAATGGGCGATGTCAATGGGGATGGCCTGTTGGATATTTATGTCTGTGCAGTAGTGGGAATAAACGGGTTTAACGGATACAACGAGTTATTTATCAATAATGGAGATGAAACCTTTACTGAGAGCGCTACTAAATATGGGCTCGATTTTGAAACCTTCAGCTCCAATGCTGCATTTTTAGATTATGATCTGGATGGGGACCTGGACCTATACCTTCTTAACCATGCGGTTCATACACAGAAATCATTTGGCAAGGCCGATCTTCGGTTTCAACGCGATTTTCAAACCGGGGACCGCCTACTCAGAAATGACGGCAACACCTTTGTGGATGTAAGCGAGGAAGCTGGTATTTATGGTGGTATCAATGGCTATGGCCTAGGTGTTGCCATCAGTGATTTTAATCAAGATGGTTTTCCTGATATTTATGTTGGGAACGACTTTCACGAAGACGATTACTATTATCTAAATAACGGGGATGGCACATTCAATGAAAGTTTAAAAGATCATTTTGGACAGACTACGCGCTTTTCCATGGGCAATGATGTTACGGATATAAACCACGATGGTTGGCCCGATATCCTGTCTTTGGACATGTTGCCTGAGGATGAAACTGTGCTCAAATCTTCTGAAGGGGATGATGACATACAAATTCAAAAGCTTCGAATAGAACAGTACGGGTACCACTATCAATTTACCCGGAACATGCTTCACATTAATCAGCAAGGCGGGAACTTTAAGGAAACTGCCCTTTTAAGCGGTATTGCCGCAACTGATTGGAGTTGGAGCTCCCTTTTTGCCGATTATAATCAGGATGGAGAACAGGATATTTTTATTTCCAATGGGATTCCAAAACGTCCCAACGACTTGGATTTTATCAATTTTGCCTCTAACGACCAGATCAAAAAGAAAATAGACAATACCAAGTTGGTAGACCAGCAGGCACTGGATATGATGCCCTCTGGAAACATTCCCAATTATGTATTTGAAGGCAAAAAAGACTTACGGTTCATAAACAGGTCCAAAGACTGGATCCTACAGGACACGCTCATTTCAGGTGCAACGGCCATGGGCGATCTGGATAATGATGGGGATTTGGATCTTGTCACCAATAACATCAACCATACCGCTACCCTTTATATAAACAAAACCGATAAAAAGGCGAACTACCTAAAGGTTAAATTGAAATCCCCAGGTACTAATCCATTTGCCATTGGCGCCAAAGTACTTTCGTACCATAGGGGCATTCTTCAATACAAGGAAATGTACACTGTAAGGGGTTTTCAGTCCTCTTCAGAACCAATGATCCATTTTGGTTATGGTAAGGAAACCAAGATAGATTCACTGCGCATAATTTGGCCCGATAGAACGACCCAGTTGCTAAAGAATATAGCCGTTAACCAAACGCTGACCATAGAACCGGAAAATAAAACTCCCGTAACCTATCCCTTGTTTACCAAAAAGAAAAAAGAAATTTTCCAAAAAGTCGAAGGTAATCTTGGTATCGATTTTGTACATAAAGAAGACGCGTATTTCGATTTCAATAGACAGAAATTGATCCCGTATGAATTCTCTGATCGAGGTCCTGCAGTGGCTATCGGGGACTTGGATAACAATGGAAGCTCAGATATTTTCTTTGGAGGCTCTAAGTTTATTCCTTCCAAGGTCTATACCCAACATTCTGAAGGTTTTAGGGAAAAGGTAGTAACGGAAATCAAAAAAGACTCCATAAAAGAAGATGTAGAAGCAGTAATAGCCGATTTTAATGGCGATGGAAAAAATGATCTTTTTATAGGCTCAGGAGGCGCAGATTTTTTCAATCAAATGCCGCCACTTTCCGATAGTTTTTATGTTCAGAAGGATTCAACTTTTATTGAAGGACAACTCCCAGCCACTTATCAAAATGCCTCGGTATTGGCCTCGGCCGACTTTGATTCCGATGGGGATATGGATCTATTTGTAGGCAATCAAATGATAACCAATGATTTTGGCAAGATTCCACAGTCCTATCTTCTTGAGAACAAGAATGGTGCCTTTGAGATTGTAGAAAACAAGTCCTTATTACATATTGGCATGGTCACAGACGCTATTTGGGACGATTACAATGGGGATGGTACCCCTGACTTAATACTAGTTGGGGAATGGATGAATCCCGTATTTTTCAAAAATAAGGGCGGTAAACTGGAGAAGGACGATTTTAACCTAACCTCAATCAAAGGTCTATGGCAAAGCATCATTCCTTTTGATATCGATAATGACGGTGATATGGATTATTTGCTCGGCAATTGGGGCTTAAATTCAAAGTTTAAAGCCACCGAGCAAGCCCCCATGAAAATGTATTATGCCGATTTTGATGATAACGGAAGTACTGAAACCATAGTCACCATTGAAAAGAACGGACAAGATTATCCTATTGAAGGATTAAAAGGCCTATCCGAACAATTAGTAAGCTTAAGAAAGAAATTTACCGCCTATAAAGATTTTGCCGGCAAGCCTATTGAAGGTATACTTTCAAAAGAACAATTGGAAAAGGCAACGGTATTTGAAATAACAGAATTAAGTTCGGGGTACCTTGAGAACAAAAATGGAAAATTCAGTTTTACACCATTCTCGGTGGACTTACAAGTGGCGCCAATTATGGCTTTCCTGAAGTATGATTTTGATGGTGACGGATCGGAAGAAGTACTAGCTGCAGGCAACTATTTTGGGGTAAAACCATATCATGGGCGTTTGGGTTCTTTCTCCGGTGCTATGATAAAAGGCAAAAATAATGTAATTTTGGGCGATGAAATTGGATTGGATTTTTCACAAAAATCAATTCGCCATCTAAATATTATAAACTTTAACAACCGACCGTATTTAATTGCGACTTTCAATAATGAAAAGGTCCAAGTATATCAATTGATAAACAAAAATGACAAATGATGAAGAAGATAATCTTATTGGTATTAGTAGTTGTTCTAGGCAGTTGTCAGAAAAAAGAAGAACCTATAATTATCTCTCCTA
>JBFIGS010000023.1:0-17065 GCA_041602195.1 Sediminicola sp.
CCCAGAAATATTGTATTTGGTAAACAACTCCATTACTTCAAGAATGGATTGCTCTGGTTTAAAAGTTACTAGTTTTTTGGTCATGTAATCCTCGACCATTATTGGTGCGGAATATTCTTTTTTTACGGTCTCCCGTGCGCCTTGAAAACTTTTGATTCCCATATGGTTGATTTTTAGGTTAATTTTAAATATAGAACTTTACGCAACATGATACAATATTTTAACACATATAATAGACAAAATACATAGTTTTGATCAATATTGTGATTATTTATCAATAGATTAAGAAATATCACTCCTTAGAAATATGCTCAAATTGCCATATCGCGCTATAAAAAATGAAAATCCCATGGGATTTTTATACATTTAGGGAACACTACGACCTAATGAAAAAAATTACCACTGGTATTACCCTTTTCTTATTGGGGCTTGCCACATATTGGAGTTTTAGCTCCTCCATGCCTTCCTATCAACAAAGTGATACCATCCTGCTCAACAGTTTTTCTACCGACCGAGCTTTAACACATGTCAAAAAAATATCCGAAGCACCACACGCGGTAGGGTTTCCTGCTCATAAAGAAGTGAGGGACTACATAGTTTCCGAGCTTGAAGAAATGGGACTTAAAACCTCCCTACAAGAAGGGTATACGGCTGGAGACTGGGCCAATTTAAGCAAGGCCACAAATATCTTGGCACGTATTCCCGGTTCGGAACAGGGCAAGGCACTTTTGTTATTGTCCCATTATGACAGCAACCCCCATTCTTCCCTTGGTGCCAGTGATGCCGGAAGTGGTGTAGCTACTATTTTGGAGGGAATAAGGGCTTTTCTTTCCGAAAACAAGATCCCAAAGAATGACATCATAATCCTGATCTCCGACGCCGAGGAGCTTGGCCTGAACGGAGCCGATCTCTTTGTAAACAAACACCCATGGGCCGAAGAGGTTGGCCTAGTGTTGAACTTTGAGGCCCGTGGAAGTGGCGGCCCCAGTTATATGCTGATTGAAACCAATAGGGGCAACAGCAGACTTATTGAAGAGTTTACCGCTGCCGGCACCGAATTCCCCGTAGCTAATTCTCTTGTCTACAGCATCTACAAAATGCTTCCCAACGATACCGATTTAACAGTTTTTAGAGAGGATCGCGATATAGAGGGGCTCAATTTTGCATTTATTGATGACCATTACGATTATCATACAATGCGGGATAATTATGAGCGATTGGACCGGAATACCTTGGCGCACCAGGGCAGTTATTTAATGCCACTTTTAACGCATTTTAGCAATGCCGATTTAGGCGACCTTAAAAGCTTGAATGATGATGTCTATTTTAATGTCCCCTTCTTTAAACTGGTCTCCTATCCCTTTGATTGGATTTGGCCCATGTTCGTTCTTGCCCTTCTCTCGTTTATTTGCCTTTTGATCTATGGTTTTAAAAAACAACGCCTTCACCTGAAAGAAATATTCAAAGGGTTTATGCCTTTGGCAATTTCACTCCTGATTAACGGGGTGATCGGATTTTATAGTTGGACCCTTCTAAAATGGCTATATCCACAATATCTTGACATATTGCACGGGTTTACCTATAATGGCTATTACTATATTGCCGCATTTGTCTTTTTAAGTATTGCCATTTGTTTTTGGGCCTATCATAAATACCAAAATATCAGTACCCCCAATCTCTTGGTAGCCCCTATATTTTTGTGGCTCATCATCTGTGGGGCCGTGGCCATGTATTTACCTGGGGCCAGTTTTTTCATCATCCCCCTTTTTGCGCTATTGGCCTGTTTTCTGGTCATTATAAACCAAAAAGATCCAAATCCCTATCTCTTGGTCTTTATGGCTTTGCCAGCCCTTTGGATCTATGCCCCGTTCATTAAAATGTTTCCAGTAGGATTAGGGCTAAAAATGATGGTAGCTTCAACAATATTGACTTCCCTGACCTTCTATCTTTTACTACCTATTTTTGGTTTTTATAAATCGAAAAGCAAATTGGCATTCCTGGGCCAGTTACTATTTGTGATTTTCATAATAGTGGCCCATTTCAATGCCGGTTTCACAAAAGATCGTGCAAAGCCCAGCAGTCTGCTGTATGTGCTTAATACGGACGACAATAGTGCGCAATGGGTGTCCTACGATCATGTCCTGATCGATTGGAACAAACCATACCTTGACGGGTCCACCTTAAAAACTGAAAATTACCAAGTGATCAGCAGCAAATATAGCTCAGGCTTCACTTACAGTGCCAATGCCCCTTTAAAAGAAATAGCATCTCCTAAAGTAGAGAAATCCCTTGACACCATTGTTGGCGATAACCGTTTGGTTAAACTTACCATAACCCCGCAACGACCTGTGAACCGGCTGGAGGTTTTTACCAACACCGTTCCCCTAACCGCCGTTAAGGTCAATGAAATAGAGCTATCCCCTTATTACCTCAAGGATAGAAATAGAAGTAAATTGCTGACCCATTATATTAGCAACAATGACGCCACAACCCTGGAGCTTCTATTTCCAAAAGAGCAGGTTTTGGAACTTCAAATTTATGAGGCTTCCAATGATCTTCTAAGCCACCCTCTGTTCAGCGTTCCTGAAAGACCAGAAACGAGTATCCCAATGCCATTTATACTCAACGATGCTATTTTAACAACTAAAAAATTACGCTTTGAATAGTATAATAGGAATCATGGGTTGCGGTTGGCTGGGCACTCCCTTGGCCCAACATTTGATCAAGGAAGGTCATACCGTTCATGGAAGTACCACATCATCAGAAAAATTAACGGATCTGAAGGGTTTGGGAATTCTTCCCTTTAAAATTTCTCTTTCAGAAAATGGAATAGAGGGACCTATTGAAGCATTTTTAAAAAACGTGAAGGTTTTGGTCATTAATGTTCCCCCAAACCTTAGAGGTTCCAACAAAGAAAATTATGAGGTGAAAATGAAGCATTTACACGCCTCGATCAAAGGAAGTGGTGTGGCTAGGATTATCTTTATCAGCAGTACTTCGGTGTATGGCGATTTAGAAGGCGATGTTACGGAAACTACGGTTCCTCATCCAGAAACAGAATCGGGGAAACAATTGTTGGCGGTGGAAGAGAAATTTAAAAATGACCCAGATCTCGAAACTACCATTATCCGATTTGGCGGGCTTATAGGACCCAAAAGGCATCCCGTTACATTCTTATCCGGAAAAAAAGACCTATCCAACGGCAATCACCCAGTGAATCTTATCCATTTGGAAGATTGCATCCATATCATAGGTGTTATTCTAAAAGAGGGGTATTGGGGCGAGATATTCAACGGAGTATATCCCCATCATCCCCCAAAACAAGAATACTATGTCAATGAAGCTCAAAAGAGAGGACTTCAAGCTCCTATGTATTCAGAATCTAAAAACACCCAAGGAAAAAAGATAGTTCCCTTTAATTTGATGCACTACAAAAAATATCGTTTTCAAAAACCAATTGTCACTTGACATAACCAATGGTGGTAAGACTACTTTTTTACTGAACTATAAACCTTTAAGGATTTACTTAACAGATTACTAGAAATAATTTAATAGTTTTGGCGCACTTAATATATAAGAAAATGAAAAAAATTATAGTAGTGCTAATCTTCGCCTTCGGATTTTATGGCGGTGCACAGACCAAAAGTGATCTTCAGGAGCATTATGAAGCTTTTTATAATGAAATGAAATTACAGGGTGATGTTAATGGTGTCATCAATGCCCTCACACATTTAAATGTAATGTCACCTTCCGTAGAACGCAGGGATACCTTGGCCTATGTTTATGCAAATGACAACCAACACATACAGGCACTAAATACCATAGGAATTGACAAGAATGATTCCGATTCCGATTTGGCCTTACAAGTAAAAGCCATATCACTAAAGGCATTGAATCAGCCAAAACGTGCTTTGGAACAATTTGAACTCCTGTTCAAAAGATCACCGGACGCATATTTGGCCTACGAACTTGCCGACCTAAAAATTCAGACTGGAGATGCCGTAGGTGCATCAGCTAATATCGAATATGGTATTGCCAATGCAACAGATGAAATGAGCTATGCCTTTTATGAAAGACAGCAACCCTATGAGGTTTCCTTAAAAGCGGCCTTTCTACATTTAAAAGGGCTGATAGCTTACAACATAGATAAAAATAATATTGATGCCTCCCTTGCTCTAATCAATGAAGCATTGACCCTGGCCCCAAACTTTAATTTGGCAAGCCTTAGTAAACAAGCTTTGGAATCAAGAAAGGAAAAAACAGAGGCACCCCAAGAAGTACCTGAGGTGAAAAAAGACAAAACAAAGGCTAAAAAACAATAGTTTTAGCTTAGAAGAAATCAAAAAAAGGGGGCCACATGGCCCCCTTTTTAATGTCTTAGATCACTCAATTTTTCTTTAATTCATGAGTGATGACACTGTCCTTCGCTTTTTTAAGGGACACTACTGCATCCACATTTTCATTTGGAACGGCGATCGAAAGCACATAATGTGCAATTTTCCATCCTTTATCAGTTTTTCTGAGTACCCCAGAACCGCGACAGAGCTTCATTTGGGTATCCAAGAGTTCATCAAACCAAGCCATATCCATGGCCTCGTTAACATAAATATTACGCTGCAGCGCTGTAAAACTCCATGCCTTCCCCTTATCGAAATAAGGTTTGGAAAATTCCTTAAATTCAGAATTCTGCCAATTTTCCATAGCATCAGTTCCAATAAACACCCCATCATCTGTCATCCTAGAAAAATACGCCTCAAAATTTGCATCTGCTGCAGCCTTGTGCCAGGCATCTAAAACTGTAGAAATAGATTCCTTTTCTTTCTCCTGCTGTGCATATAGCGTAACTGAAAGAAATGAAATCGTCAGTATGCCTAAAATCTTAATCATTTTCATTTATAATTAATGTTGTGTCCAGACGACTATTGACAATCACCGTGAACTGGTTTCTAAATGCGTTGTATGCCTTGGCCAAAGCGGTTGTTGGTTCCTCGGTATCCACGCCATATTCCAAATTAAATTTTGTTTTAAGGATGGCTGTCTTTATCACCTTGAGCCTACTCTTGATTTGCGGAACATCAAAGTCCTCAGGAAAAGCTGAAGCCTCGAGTAATTTTTGTTTTTCTATCAAATCTTCTATAACCAACGTCAACCCTTCCTTATCCTGCACTTTATAAAGTGCATCAAAACTGGTTTCCAAAGCATTGAATTCTACCCAGTCCTTTAAAACGACCTTTGCCTCCGGATTGATTCCTGTTTTTTTTGGAAGATTTTTTAAGTCGTACACAACCTCTTGTGCTTGTTCCTTATCCACCCCCGTATTGCCCTCTTTACATGATATTACAAGTAGAAACACAGCACCAAAAAAGAATATTTTTCCCATAAGGCTAATGTACAAATTTTAATAAAAGCTATCTTTGCCCACGAATTCATTTAACTACATTTTTATGCCAAAATCCATACTCATTTTAGGAGCATGCGGACAAATAGGAACAGAACTTACTTACACCTTACGTGAAAGATATGGCAATGACCAAGTTATTGCCAGTGATATAAGGGAGGGTGATAAAGATCTTATGGACTCTGGTCCCTTTGAACTTTTGGACGCTACTAATTATGGGGCTTTGGAAGATGTGGTGATGCATTACGAAATAGACGAAGTCTACTTGATGGCAGCCATGTTGAGTGCCACCGCTGAGAAATTTCCGATGCGCGCATGGAACTTGAACATGAATTCCCTTTTCAATGTACTGAACCTTGCCAAGGACAATAAAATAAGCAAGATATTCTGGCCCTCCAGTATTGCTGTATTTGGACCCAACACCCCTAAGGAGCAAACCGCTCAAAATACCATCATGGAACCTAGTACGGTTTACGGTATTAGCAAACAGACCGGCGAGCGCTGGTGTGAATATTATTTTAAAAAGTACGGCGTAGATGTTCGCAGTGTACGCTATCCTGGCTTAATAAGCCACAAAACCCTTCCGGGAGGTGGCACTACTGATTATGCCGTGGAAATATACCACAAAGCGCTATCGGATAAAGAATATACCAGTTTCCTTGGAGAGGACAGCAAGCTGCCTATGATGTTTATGGACGATGCCATTAGGGCCACTATCACTATTATGGAAAGTGCTCCCGAAAAAATTAAGGTACGCTCCTCTTACAATCTTGCAGCCATGAGTTTTACACCAAAAGAAATGGCAGAAAACATCAAAAAGCACATACCTGACTTTAAAATGTCCTATGCTCCCGATTCAAGACAGCAAATTGCCGATTCTTGGCCGAGCAGTATTGATGATTCTGTGGCCCAAAAAGATTGGGGATGGAAAGCTGAATTTGATTTGGACAGAACCACCCAAGAAATGCTGGACAACCTATCCAAGTAATCAGTTTCTAAACTTCAGCTTTTTTTCAATGGCCATGATCATGATATTGGCAATGTCCTTTCCAGTGGCATTTTCAATACCTTCCAGGCCAGGGGAAGAGTTGACTTCCAATAGCAAGGGCCCCTTATTGGATCTAATGATATCTACTCCAGCTACGGCCAGGTTCAGTACTTTGGAAGCTTTCAGTGCCAATTTTTTCTCCTCAGGGGTGATCTTGATGATAGATGCTTTCCCTCCTTGGTGAATATTTGCCCTAAACTCGCCTTTTTCTGCCTGTCGCTGAATGGAGGCCACCACTTTGCCGTCCACTACGAAACAACGGATATCCTGTCCGTTTGCTTCCTTAATGAACTCCTGTACCAAAATATTGGTCTGGACACTTTTAAAGGCGTTGATAACGCTCTCCGCCGCTTTGTTTGTCTCGGCCAGAACCACTCCTTTTCCTTGGGTGCTTTCTAAAAGTTTAATGATCAATGGAGCCCCATTGACCATTCGGATCAAATCCTTGGTATCCATAGGTGATTTGGCAAAACCCGTAATTGGAATATGGATATCGTTTTTTGAGAAGAGTTGTGATGCGAACAGCTTGTCCCTGGATTGGGTGATTGCCTCAGCAGAGTTCTGACAATAGACTCCCAAGGTATCAAACTGCCTTATCAAGGCGCAGCCATAAAAAGTAACGGCTGGTTTTATTCTAGGGATGATGGCATCATATGCTTTAAGGATATTCCCTCCACGGTATCTAATTTCTGGGGAGTTGGCGTCCAATTTCATATAGGAATGCTCCACATTCAAGAAAACAATTTCGTGTCCTCTCGCCTCTGCGGCTTCCATAATCCTCTTGTTGCTGTATAGGTTTGGGTTGCTGGCTAGTAAAGCGATCCTAAGTCCAGATTTCTCCTTTACATAGGGAGCGTATTTCACGGTGATCTCCTCATCGGAAATATCCCCAAGACAGTACATTTCCGCTGGGTTTACCATATACCTGGCGTTAAGGGCCTCTCTTCCCAACAACATACGGAACTCCATCGTATCCCTATTCGCCAATGTAAGTTCTATATCAAAGGTTACATTGCCCATAGTAACGGGGGTCTTGATCACCAAGCGTTCTTCTGCAATTCCTGAGGAACTTTTTACAGTTCTTCTGTCTACGAGCCTTGCCTCACATAGCATGTTAAAACTACGGTTATCCTGTAAGGGATTGACCTCAAATTTTACCCACTCCTGTACCCCTTTGGTGAATACCTTGGCATTTGTCGCTTGGATGGAAGAGGTTCTTGCTCCGGAATCTACCCTGGCCTTTATGGCCGGAATACCCATTTCTTTAAACACACACCATTCTTCACTTCCAATAATAGACAAATCTTTCAATTCCATAGTAATTATAGTTGTTGACCCTTTTTTTTTAAGAAAGGGCAATAGTAAGGTAAAAAATGTTACTCGGCAAACATTTCACTCTGGTCATTGAAAGTCTTGAACTCTAATGAGTGCCCACTGGGATCCTGGATAAAAAATGAACGGTGTTCCCCGGTCTTATCCTTTAAAAAGGTGACCTCTGTGGTCAATTCATATTCTGGGGCATTCAATTTTTTGTACATGCGCTCCCAGGTATCTGAATCTACGATAACCCCGAAATGAAAAGAGGGCAAAACTGTGTCCCCAAATTTATAGGCCCTAAAAACGAAGTTAAATTCCCCAGATTTGGTAAAGGTAATTTGGTTTCCGAATAAATTCACATCTAGCCAACGGGAAGAATTTCTTCCGATTTCCGCCCCAATGACGTCCACATAAAAAGCTCTCGTCTTTGAGATGCTATAACAAGGCAAAGACATATGAAAAGGTGCATGTTCCATGAATAATAATTTAAAATGAAATCAATTCTAAATTACAAATTCTAAACGATACCTTTTGCACCTAAATAGCAATTTTTGGAAAGTACTTTTTTGATTGACAGGCCTTAAGAATTTTTACCCTCCTTTTACCCCAAGCCAAGTATTCGATATACGAACAAATCCAGCACTTCCACTAGGATCAGGATGATGATGATCCATTCCAACCGGCTGCTCTCCCTATGCTCCATAATATCCTTGAAGAGTTCCAAATCTTCCTTAATAATTCCGATACGCTCAGAAATATATCGATATCTATCTTTTAGATCAAAGGTTTGTTTGAGTTCCGTATCCAAACGGTTAAGATCTTCATTTTCCCATGTACTGTCCGGGGAATCAAAGATGTAGAGATTTTCCGAAATTTCATTCTTGATGTTCAGTACCTTCCCGATGAACCTTTTCAGGTTGTTGCCTGAAATCTTCAATTTTCCCTTTCGCTCTAAAAGTTTGGTATGCACATTGGTCTCTTCCAACAATTGCTCTGTAATCTCCAAATACCGATCCAACGCAACCGATTGGGAGGTGTTCAACATGACCAAACGAATGGATTCTGAATCAAAATTGGGAAGAATAACCTTGTTAAAGGTCACCTTCTGCTGGCCCGGAATTACTTCTACCTGAATTTTTTCTGAAATCTGATAAGGAACCCTATCCTTTGACAATGGACTTAATTGCTTTAAGATGGCTTGGATTTCCTTTTCCGAATGATTGAAAAAAGAGACCAATCCATACTGAAAAATATGGACGAATCGTTTGTCCCCATTTTTAAAGAATAATTCAACACTGTCAGAGAATAGGATTTCCAAAGGCAAGAGATTTCTACACTGCCTAATATTTATGGAAGCTGCTATTTGGAACGCGACAACTTCAAACATGGGTTTTAGTCCTCATCGTTATCCTCGTCCTCATCCGCTATTTCGATGTCCGGAATAGCTTCTGGATCATTATCGTCAAAATCCTCATAATCATCTTCATCATAATTGGCCATGGTCTTTTCCAGTTTCGCACTGATCTTCACCAAATACTTGGTATCATCAGTAGTAACTTCAACTGCCTCTATACGTTCACCCTGTGCATTTTTAAAGGAGATGATATTCTGATCGTCATATCCGTCAGGATATTTGTCAACCAACAACTTTAAGACTTCTGGGGTAAGCTTTTTAAAATCTACAATTACTCTCTTTAAATTGTCCATAATTACATGTCTAATAGGTAAGCAAAAATTAATGGGGCAACAATGGTTGCATCACTCTCTATTATAAACTTAGGGGTATTGATATCTAGTTTTCCCCAAGTGATCTTTTCATTGGGCACAGCTCCAGAATAAGAGCCATAACTGGTCGTGGAATCACTTATTTGACAGAAATAACTCCAAAATGGCGTATCTGTACGTTCCATATCCTGATAAAGCATAGGTACGACACAAATAGGGAAATCTCCTGCGATACCACCTCCAATTTGGAAAAATCCAATTCCGTCTTTAGAATTATCGGTATACCAATCGGCCAAAAAGGTCATATACTCAATACCAGATTTCATTGTAGTAGCTTTCAAATCACCTTTTAACACATAGGAAGCGAATATATTTCCCATGGTACTATCTTCCCATCCTGGGCAAACGATTGGTAGGTTTTTCTCTGCTGCTGCATACATCCAAGAATCCTTCAGGTCTATCTCGTAATACTCCTCCAAAACACCCGAAAGCAACATCTTGTACATATATTCATGTGGAAGATAACGCTCACCGGCCTCATCTGCTTCTTTCCAAATCTTATAGATATGTTCCTGTAAACGTCTGAACGCCTCATGCTCTGGGATACAGGTATCTGTTACCCTGTTCAATCCTTTTTCCAATAGATCCCATTCTTCCTGAGGGGTCAAATCTCGGTAATTGGGTATCCTTTTATAGTGGGAATGTGCCACCAAGTTCATAATATCCTCTTCTAGGTTGGCACCTGTACAGGAGATGATCTGCACCTTATCCTGACGGATCATTTCGGCAAAAATCTTCCCCAGCTCAGCGGTACTCATGGCCCCTGCCAAGGAAACCAACATTTTGGCCCCATTGTTCAATTGGTCCTCATACCCCTTTGCGGCATCTACCAATGCTGCAGAGTTAAAGTGTAAATAATATTTTTCAATAAAATTGGAGATTGCTCCCTTAGTCTTCGTCATCTTCGAATCTTGAATTATTAGTAATTCCGGCTTTGGCGTCCACATCATAGGTGTTGTCATATGCATCCTCGATAGCTTCTTCCATAAATTTATAGCTTAACATTTTATAGTAAAGTTTTGCTGCCACAAAATCAGAAGATTTATCCACCTTATTTGGACAAAGCTCCATAATATCAAAACCTACTACATTCTTCTCGGCAAAAACCTGTTTTAAAAACTCCAAGGTCTCATACCATAACAATCCTCCAGGTTCCGGTGTTCCGGTGGAGGGCATAATGGAAGGGTCCAGAGCATCCAAATCGAACGTAATAAATACGTTATCGGTCATTTGGGATATAACCTTGTCCATCCAATATTCATCATTCACGATATCATGGGCAAAGAAGGTCTTTTCTTCATCCATAAACGTCTTTTCTATAATATCCATACTACGGATGCCTACCTGTAATAGGTTGGTAGTCTGACTTGCCTCGTGCACTGCACATGCATGATTGTATTTTGTGCCTTCATAGGACTCTCTAAGGTCCGCATGTGCGTCTATTTGTAAAACCGTCAGATTATCAAAACACTCATTAAAGGCCCGGATAGAACCAATTGAGATGGAATGCTCCCCTCCAAAAAGGGTCACAAACTTATTGCGTTTTATGTATTCTTTGGTGTTTTTATGTACAGCTTTCACCACCGCTTCGGCAGAACTGTTTTCGGTAATGGTAGGGGCCAGGAATATTCCTTGCTGATAAACCTCGGTCCCAGTTTCTATATCATACAACTCCATATTGGCGGAAGCATCCAAAAAAGCCTCGGGCCCTTTATCGGCTCCCTTGCCCCAAGTACTTGTTCCATCATAAGGCACAGGTATCAAAACTACCTTTGCCTTTTCCAATTGTGCAAACTCATCTGGAATGCCAGCATAATTGTTATTCGCGCTCATATCCTAAAATTTTAAGCAAATCCTCTGCTTTTTGTTGTTCACTAAATAAGGTTGTAACAAGGTTTCCTTTTTCGTCCCTGTCTATTAATATATGTTTTGGGTGTGGAATTAAACAGTGTTGAAGACCGCCGTATCCACCAATGCTCTCTTGGTACGCACCCGTATTGAAAAAACCGATGTACAAGGGTTTTTCCCTTCTGTATTTGGGCAGATAAATGGCGTTCATGTTCTGCTCACTGTTGTAATAATCATCACTATCGCAAGTGAGTCCGCCTAGCAGTACACGTTCGTACTCGTCCTCCCAACGGTTAACGGGCAACATAATAAATCGCTTACTAATGGCCCAAGTGTCCGGTAAGGTTGTAATAAAGGAAGAATCGATCATATTCCATTTCTCACGATCGTTCTGTTGCTTTTGATACAATACCTCGTAAATAGCTCCACCACTTTCTCCAACTGTAAAACTTCCAAATTCAGTAAAAATATGAGGCACGGGCACTTCCGCTTCCTGACAGGTGATGTTGATTTGGTTTACAATCTCATCGATCATATATTCATAATCATAATCAAACGCCAACGAATTTTTTATTGGGAATCCTCCCCCAATATTCAAGCTGTCCAATGATGGACATATTTTCTTGAGTCGCACATAGACCTTCAAACATTTGACAAGTTCGTTCCAATAATAGGCATTATCGCGTATCCCTGTGTTGATGAAGAAATGCAGCATCTTAAGCTCCACCCTGTCATTGTTCTTGATCTGGTCCTCATAAAAGGGGACAATGTTCTTATAGCCTATTCCCAAACGGGATGTGTAAAATTCAAATTTTGGCTCCTCTTCGGAGGCAATACGAATTCCTACCTTGAAATCTCCTTTTATCTCATCTGATAGCAGGTCTATTTCTTCATAGTTATCTATAATGGGAATACAGTTCTCATGCCCTTCATTGATCAACCTCCCAATATTGGTAATGTACTGATCTCTTTTAAAACCATTGCAGATCACGTAGGTATCATCCTTGATCTTACCCGTTCTCTTCAATTTCTCCACAATATTAATATCAAAAGCGGAAGACGTCTCTATATGGATATCGTTCTTTAGAGCCTCGTTCAATACAGGTTCAAAATGGGAACTTTTGGTACAGTAGCAGTAATGGTACTTCCCTTTATAATCGTTCTTTTTGATGGCCGCCTCAAACCATTTGTTCGCCCTATTGATATTATCTGATATCTTAGGTAGATATGTAAATTTTAGGGGACTCCCATATTTTTCAACTAGTTCCAATAGGGGAATTCCATGAAATTGAAGGCTCTCTCCATCCAGGCTAAATTCCTCTTGAGGGAAATAATAACTTTGGTGGATAAGATCAATATACTTAATGTTCATTAAAATAGTTTTTTTATAAACTTAAAAAAAAATGAAGTGTTATTGTAAAAAGATAGATTCTTATTTTTTAATTTTATTTCCAAATGGAAATTTCCCATCAAAACTTGATGGAATAGAGATAGTTGGAACAACCCAGAACTATCGAGGACATAGCGGAAGTCACACTTAAAATTCGGCTGCTCATTTGATGGGCATTCACTGGAAAAATCTTCCTAATTTCCAATGGTCCGAATACATAAAAACGTTTCATAACATGAAGCAAAATGCTATGACAAATGAAAACAAAAAAAATGAAAAAACAAGGGATTTAAAAAAAATTACCCGAATTGTGAAAATACACGATAAAAAGGCCTGAATATCGCTAAAATATTCTTTTAATATATTGATTGTCAAGTTTTAATATTAAAATCCAACTCATCAAAATCTTCCCATTGAATCCAAAAAAGATAATACGTTTTTCGGCCTTTGTGGTATTCTTCTCCACACTATCCATTGTAAGGGCACAAATACCCTCAAATGCCTATACATTTGAATCAATTAAAGATGACTCAACCACCTCCCATCTGTTTTTGATGGATAAGAATTACTTGGTACACACAAGTTATTCCGAGAATCCAGCAAACTTCATAAAAACGGTCGGTGGCTTTTATGAAGTAAAAAATAATCATATCGTTTTGAATCTGGAATTCAATTCCAATTATAAAAATGATAGCATCAATACCATTACTATTCCCTATACCTTTAAAAACAATCAACTATATCTCGAGTTCGATGGGAGCCATAACAAAATGAAGACCGACTCATATAATCCACAAGAACTGGACGGGAAATGGCTGATGGCTGGAAGGGTCACCGAAGAAGGGGAAAGCAGAAGGGATATAACACGCCCCCGTAAGACCATGAAATTTCTCCTTAACGGTTATTTTCAGTGGATTGCGTTTAATACAGAAACAATGGAATTCTTTGGATCTGGAGGTGGTGCATTTAGTTCTAAAAACGGAACTTATAGCGAGCATATCCAGTTTTTTTCAAGAGATAATTCAAGGGCAGGTGCCACCTTGGTATTTACCTATGACATAAAAGATGGTGACTGGCACCATATGGGAAAAAGTAGCAAAGGCGATCCTTTGCATGAAATTTGGGCCCCAAGAAAATAAAGTTTAATGCCTCCAGCCCTTTAGCACCCTAAAGCTATGTAATACATGAGGGAAAATGGCATCCATGGATTCTTTGGCTCCATTGGTAGATCCGGGCAATGCCAAAACTAAGGTAGTCCCTATGGTTCCAGCAACACTTCTGGATAACATGGCATAAGGCATTCTATCCTGTCCATAGCCCCTTATGGCTTCTTCAATTCCGGGAATACGCCTATCCAACAAAGGAATCAGTGCTTCCGGGGTAATATCCCTTTCTGAAAGTCCGGTTCCCCCACAATAAATTATCACGTCCATCCCTTCTGCAACAAATTCCTTTGCCTTCAGTTGGATCTCTTCCTTTTCATCCGGAATGATCATATAATTGGAGACCGAATAATTTAAAGCTTTTAGCTTGTCAACAATTGCCTTTCCTGCCTTGTCCTCTTTCTTCCCTTCGGCAATGGTATCCGAGCAAACAACTACCGCAAAGGTCAACGGCTCTTTGAAATTATCCTTGTAGTCCGACTTACCTCCTTTTTTCTCAAGTAATTTGATATGATGGATTTCCACTCCTTTATCTATGGGTTTTAGCATGTCGTACATGTTTAGGGCCACAATGCTTGCGCCGTGCATGGCCTCTACCTCTACTCCTGTTTTATATATGGTCTTTACGGTCACCAAAATGGTGATTTCCAGTCCATTGATCTCATAATCGATCCCCGTATATTCAATAGGCATGGGATGACAGTCCGGCAGAAGGTCAGACGTTTTTTTTACCCCCAAAAGACCTGCTGCCTTGCTAGCGGAGAACACATCTCCTTTAGGCACCATGTTTTCCTTTATCGCTTTTATAGTATCTTCTGAACTCACTTTAACTACAGCTTGTGCAGTTGCTATTCGGAGGGTAAGGTTTTTGTGTGTAATATCTACCATATCTAACTATTCACTTTCCATTGGTAACTCTCATCTTCAAAAAGCTCTTTCCCAAAAATAGGCACCTGTACTTTTATTTCTTCCACTATATGTTGCAATGCATCAAAAACTTCTTTTCTGTGGGGAGAGGAAACAAAAACAAACAGACATAATTCCCCTGCTTTTACGGTCCCTAAACTGTGATAAATATGCATGCAGTTAAGGTTGAACTTTTCAAAAGCAGCCTCCCTAATCTCGTGGAACTTCTTGTTAGCCATCTCTTCATAGGCCGTGTATTCTATAGCGGCCACCGTTTTTCCTTCAATAACATCAGCCCTAACTTGTCCCAAAAAAATATCATGGGCACCAATGGTAGTTTTAGATTGGTGCTTGGCTATGGATTCCCCAATAAACTGAGGGGAAATTGCTCCAGAGACGAATACGTTTTTTACTTTTTTCTTTTCCATTACATTCTTTCTATTGATTCAAAAAAGTTCTTAAAGATACTTAGAATCCACTATTTAACCTCGCCATAGTTTTAATTAGGAAGCACCAATACCTCAACCATACCACCCTTATGAATTTCAGATACCGATTCTGGCACATACACCAAGGCATTGGCAAGGGAATACGTATGCAACATTGCCGAACTTTGTCCTTCCAGAATTTCCACCTCCCCATTTTCTAGAACCCTGGCTTTTAGCAGCAAGGCCCTGCCGAAGGTATTTGCAACTGGGGTAGTGATCATTAGCTTTCTTCGCTTTAATCCTTTCCCCAAATGACCCATTGTTCTTTGGAGGGCTGGGTATACATAAAGATAAAAACAAGTCAGCGCCGCTGCTGGATTCCCTGGCAGGGCAAAAACAATTTTATTTCCCCGCTTTCCAAAAAACAGAGGTTTCCCTGGTTTTTGCCTCACCTTATAAAACAAAGGTTCTACGTCCAATGCCTTTAAGGCCTTATATACATAGTCATGGTCTCCCACAGAGATACCCCCATTCACAAGAACCACATCATTTTCTAGAAAGGCCTTTGTAAGCACCTCACAGGTAGCCATAAAATTATCCGCTACCTGATACGTTCTGCATCCATCTATTCCAAACCCTTCAATGGCTGCCAAAAGCATTTTGGAATTGCCTTCATAAATTTGCCCAGGCTTCAAAGCTACGTCTCCTTCCACCAACTCATTGCCGGTGATTACGATCCCAACTCTAGGCTTATCAAAAACATTAACCTCGCCTATCCCCATTCCTGCCAAAAATCCAATGGCCGGAGGGGTAAGCTCAGTGCCTTTTGGCAAAGCCAGATCACCCATGGCTATTTGCTCCCCACATGGCCTTATATTGCTTCCCACAACAGCCTCTTCCATAAGCGCAATACTATCTCCAAGCCTTGTTACTTTTTCTTGCATAACAACTGCATTGGCTGTCTTAGGTATCCTGGCCCCTGTAAAGATCCGCACCGCTT
Source organism: Sediminicola sp. (assembly GCA_041602195.1). Lineage (GTDB taxonomy): Bacteria > Bacteroidota > Bacteroidia > Flavobacteriales > Flavobacteriaceae > Sediminicola. The sequence continues at coordinate 16,284 of JBFIGS010000023.1, forward strand.
CACCAGCATTTAGCAGAACCTCTTTTCCTTCCCCGGCTGCGACTTCTCCAATGATGGCATATTTCTTTTCGGGATGGATGTTGATCGCATATCCGTCCATGGCCGATTGATCAAAAGGAGGCAGATCTATAGGCGCATGCACATCTTGCACCATGACCATACCCTTTGCCTGAGACAAAGGAAGGGTTACACTTTGCAGAATAGGTGTGTTTTTGGCAATTATCTGAAGTGCTTCTTCAACCGAGACCATATAGTTTCATTTTTAATGGGCTCATTATCGCCCTTTTTACTGACTAGCCCTTTGGTAAATTCATTTAAGGTTTCTACTTTTTCCTCAAAATCCCCTTTAATGGTCTTCCGGTATTCATTTAGGTTCTTAACCAGATCGTCTATATTTTCGGGGATAACATCTTCAAAGAATTGACGCAACCTTTTGGCCGTTGTAGGGGATTTTCCGTTGGTGGATATTGCCACTTTTACATTTCCTTTGGTTACGATACCACCCATGTAAAAATCACAGAAGGGCGGATTATCGGCAACATTCACCAGAATGGTTCGTGCCCTACAATCATGGTACACCTGTTCATTAACCTTAACCTTATCTGTGGTGGCTACTACCATATGTCTGCCTTCCAAATAGTTTTCATGGTAGGCATCGTAGGTGATTTTTACATTGTGTTTCTTCGCCAATGCCAAGGTGTCCTCCAAAAATTCAAGGGAGACCATTTCCACCTGTGCATTTGGACTTGATTTCAACAAAAAAGTCAGTTTCTCCAACCCCA